>CAKOVA010000025.1 GCA_934120735.1 uncultured Prevotella sp. | reverse complement strand
TCTTTTCCTTGATTTTGTCATGTCTTTTTACTTTTTTTGAGTTTGATAATGTGTCAAGCTATTTCAGTATAAGACACTATTGCCAGACGTGGTGTAAACGGTTGTGTTTGGCTGTCAGGGTTCATCAATGAGAAACCAAAATATATGCGCAATTATTTTGCCTTGTCTCTAACTTCAACTAACTTTGCACCCGAATCACATTTGCAATTGAAAACATGGACAAACAGCATAAAAACTACTATCTACTTGCTGCGGCCATCTGCGTTCTTCTGGTATGCGGATTGACCTTTTACTATTTCTTCAGCGCTTTTTCGACCTCAGAAACCACCACATATATCTACATAGACACGGATGACAATGCCGACTCGGTAGTGGCCAAGCTCACTCCCATTGCCCGTCAGCACAGCCTCCATGGCTTTACCACGTTGATGAGGCACACCAAGTATGCCGACCACGTTCGCACAGGTAGGTATGCTATCAAGTCGAGAGAAGGGGCTTTCACGGTTTTTAGGCACTTGAAAAATGGCATGCAAGAACCTGTTAATCTTACCATTCCTACGGTTAGAACCGTAGAACGCCTGTCGGCCGAACTGGCAAAGCATCTGATGCTTGACAGTGCAACGCTGGCCAACGCCTTGAAAAACGACACCGTATGCCAAAAATACGGCTATGACACCACTACCATTGCATGCATGTTCATTCCAAACACCTACGATATTTATTGGAATGTAAACATTAACAAGCTGTTGGATCGGATGAAAAAAGAGAGCAACAACTTCTGGAACACCGATAGAAAGGCAAAAGCACAGCAACTGAAATTATCTCCAAACGAAGTGATTACCTTGGCCAGCATCGTTGATGAGGAAACGGCTAACAATGGAGAGAAGCCCATGATTGCTGGCATGTATTACAACCGACTGATGTTGCGCAATGCCGAATATCCCAACGGAATGCCACTGCAAGCTGATCCTACCATAAAATTTGCGTGGAAAGACTTTGGTTTGAGGCGCATATACAATAAGCTGTTAACCATCAAAAGTCCCTACAACACATATGTGAACACTGGCTTGCCACCAGGCCCCATCCGCATCGCATCGATTGCTGGCATTGAGTCTGTGCTCAACCTGAAGCATCACGACTACCTGTACATGTGTGCCAAAGAAGACTTCAGCGGAACACACAACTTTGCACGGACATACGCAGAACACAAAGTCAACGCAGCCAAATACACCGCTGCATTGAACCATCGAGGCATTCAATAACAACTATCTGTTGTATGTTCAAACATGCTGTGGAGCTAAGATGAGCATTCATTTCCCAATCTTTTTGGATAAAAGAATCGTCTATAAATGAAAATACAATGTATTGTTGACCAATACATTGTATTTTATATCGTTGTCGGGGCGACAGGATTCGAACCTGCGACCGCCTGTTCCCAAAACAGGAGCGCTACCGGGCTGCGCTACACCCCGCTTGCAGTTCATTGTTGAATTGCGAGTGCAAAGGTAAGATATATTTTTTTATTCGCAAAATATTTTAAACAATTATTTCATAAAGTGCTCACGAACGCATGAATCACGGGAAATTTTGCGCTGGTTTTCCTCATCAACGTGACGTATTTGAGGATGAACGAACCTGACACATTGTTTGATAATATGGCTCATGCACGCTACAATCAATCTCCGTAAACCAAAACAGGGAAAGCATGACCTACTTTCCCTGTTATTATTTAGGTGCAAAAGTGCTACTTCTTGATGATACCTTGGTCCACAAACACCTTTTTCAACGCCTGAACTCCTCGCTCTACTTGCTCTTCAGTATGTGTAGCCATCAGTGCAAAACGAACCAATGTATCTTGCGGCGCACAGGCTGGAGGTATCACAGGGTTGATGAACACACCGTTGTCAAAAGCTAATTTGGTCACCATAAAGGTCTTATCAATATCTCTCACATACAGCGGAATAATCGGACTCTCCGTTTCACCAATCTCAAAACCTTCTTCCTTGAAGCGTTTCAAGGCATAGCGAGTGACTTCCCAAAGATGATCTATCCGCTCTGGTTCAGCCTGAATGATACGCAGGGCTTCGCGTGCGGCAGCTGTTGCGGCAGGCGTATCGGATGCACTAAATATATAAGTACGACAGGTATGACGCAGATAGTTGATGGTGTCGCTGTCCGATGCAATAAAGCCGCCGATGGAAGCCAAACTCTTTGAGAAGGTTCCCATGATAAGGTCAACCTCGTGGGTCAATCCAAAATGGTCACAAACACCACGTCCTTGACGGCCAAAGACTCCCAATCCGTGCGCCTCATCAACCATGATGGAACAATTATACTTGCGTTTCAATTCAACAATAGCGGGCAAATTGGCCAAATCTCCCTCCATAGAGAACACTCCATCTACCACAATCAGCTTCACAGCATCGTAAGGAAGCTTTTGCAACAACCGCTCCAAGTCGGCCATATCGTTATGCTTATAGCGCAGTTGTGTGGCGAACGACAACCGACGTCCATCCACAATGCTGGCATGGTCACGGTCATCACAGAGGATATAGTCGTTGCGACCCACCACCATGGCCAACACACCTTGATTGACGGAGAACCCTGTAGGGAAACACAGTGTTTCATCTTTTCCCACGAAGGTGGCCAATTCTTTCTCCAATTGCACATGCAGGTCAAGCGTACCATTGAGGAATCGGCTTCCTGCACAGCCCGAACCATATTTATCCAAGGCCTCCTTGGCCGCACGGATGACGCGCTCATCGCCCGTCAATCCCGCATAAGCGTTAGAGCCAAACATCAACACTCGATGTCCACCCATCTCTACTTCCGTTCCTTGTTTACTGGTTATTTCCCTGAAATAAGGATACACGCCAGCATCCATGTATTTCTGAGGATCTCGATAATTTTTGTATCTTTCTTGTAATTGTCCCATTATATTTAAAATAGGTATCATACCCATAGTGAATAATATAGGCTGCAAAGATATAAAATAAATAACATAAATTGTTCTTTTCTCAACTAAAAACGCTAAATTTAAGTTTTTTACCAGATTTAAATGGACATATCACTGGAATTGTCGTACATTTGCGAATTATGTTCGCATGAATGAAAAAGTCTTTCGGAACAACAGCGTTAAAATAACAGACAATACACAAGATGAAGAAGATAAGATTCATCATGAACCCCATATCGGGAACCAGTGACAAGGACGGCATACCCAAAATGATTGACGCAAAGCTCGACCATGAGCAGTTTGAGTACGAAATCATTACGACCAATCATGCCGGTCATGCTTCTGAACTGGCCACAGAAGCCAAAGATTCGCATGTGGATATTGTCGTGGCTGTGGGTGGTGATGGCACCATCAATGAGGTGGCGCGCGCCATTGTGCATTCAGACACGGCACTGGGCATCATCCCCTGCGGTTCAGGTAATGGACTGGCGCGCCACATGCTCATTCCCATGAGTGTGAAGAAGTCCATCGAAATCATCAACAAATGCGTCATCCATGACTTCGACTACGGCATCATCAACGGCTACCCGTTCTTCTGTACCTGCGGCATGGGATTCGATGCCTATGTCAGTCAGAAGTTTGCTGAGTGCGGAAAGCGCGGTCCCATCACTTATGTTCAGAAGGTGTTGGAAGAAGGCCTCAAATACAAACCTGAGACTTACGAAATCACCACCGAGAATGGTGTGAGCAAATACAAAGCCTTTCTCATCTCTTGTGCCAACGCATCGCAATATGGCAACAATGCTTTCATCGCGCCACAGGCATCGATGAGCGACGGACTGATGGATGTGATTATCATGGAACCCTTCGATATTATCGAGGCTCCACAAATCAGCATCGACATGTTCAACAAAACGCTGGATAAGAATTCCAAGATTAAGACTTTCACCTCAAAGAAACTCCACATACACCGCAGCAAGCCAGGGGTAATCCATTACGATGGCGACCCAGTGATGACGGGCAGAGACATTGACATCGAACTGGTGGAAAAGGGTATCAAAATCATCATCAACCCCGATGCTGACAAGAGTCAACGACAGCCCAACGCCATTCAGAGTGCCGCTGCCGAGCTGTTCAACGAAATCAACGTGGTGCGCGAAGACATCTCCAAACAGACGCGCCACATACAGGCCTTAAGCAAAGTGTTGCAGAAGAAATTAAACCTATGATGACCACATGCGGCCGTTACCATGGCCACATGCTCATGAACGCCATCCAACCAACACGGCATCAACCCGCAGGCTGATGCCGTGTTTGTTTCAAATGACTAAAGTATGGCATGCGCCTTCGTTCCGTCACAGTCGTTCTTTACAAATAAAAATTGTTCATTAATTTCGCATACCATTCAGACATTTCTCCCGTATCATCAAACAGTGTCAGCGTCTGTTCATCCAGCTCTTCAGGACGACGCTTCATCCATGCCATTAAACAGCGTTTAGGCGATTTGCGGGCAACCGTCTTGATTAAATGTTTCTTTCTAAGATAAAATCCCGCAATTACGGCTGTAGTACTGAATTGCTCAACCGATTCTACCGGCAACACCACACTCATTTCGCCCTCATTGGTAAGCAGTCGGTAGGCCGATTGGCACAATGTTTTATAGGGAAGCGTGTCACTATGCCGAGCCATGGAACGCTTCGCATCCGGACTACGAAGGCCTTCCACGAAGTAAGGTGGGTTAGAAACGATGCTGTCAAATTGTTTTACCGTTTCAAACTGCTGCAAAGCCACCTCCCGAACCCTCACCCTATCGGCAAATGGGGATGCCTCTACATTGACTTTAGCCTGCCTACAGGCGTCACGGTCAATCTCCAAAGCCTCAACAAAGCAAGCCGCATACCGCTGCGCCATCATCAAAGCAATGAGTCCGGTACCCGTCCCGATATCAAGAATGCGCTGTCCTCCCTTAGCCCAGGCACCCAGCAACACGCCATCCGTACCCACCTTCATGGCGCACTGGTCTTGCCGGATGGTAAACTGTTTGAACTGAAACCACTCGTTACTCATGTTGCAAATTTACACAAAAAAGATGAAAATGAGAGGTTCTCGTGTTTGGAAATCATCGTCAAAAATCCCAAATCCTTCCATTTAGATAACGCATTGATTATCAATATCCTGCAAAACGAATTTCAAACCCATTGACTTTGCCGTCCAAACCCATTGACTTTGATGCCCAATCCCATTGAGTTTGCCGTTCAAACTCAATGCTATTGAAAAGTTCATGTTATGCGCTTGATTTAACGCCCTCAAACTCATCATCAATTCAGGATGGCAAGGGCTACCGCTAACGACTTGGCATGATATTTGCTTTTTACCACATATTATACATGAGTAATATAAAATGTGGCGGTGCAAAGACCCTCATGTCAATAAAAAGTAGTAACTTTGCACACCGATAACGAAAAGACAAATATGAGTAAAAAGAACAATCCATCTATTCAGATGATTGCCGATTTCGAAGGAGACATCTCGAATCTCTTTCATGTAGAAACAGAAGGCGACGTGCCTATCTTAGCAACACGCAACATGGTGATGTTCCCCGGCGTGCTCTGCCCCATTCTCATTGGTCGCGAAAACAGCCTGAAGCTGATTGAAAAAGCCAAGAAAGCCCCCAATACCATATTCGCCATATTCTGCCAAAGAGATGCAGACGTAGAAGAACCGCATCAGAAAGACTTGTACACTTACGGTGTATACGCCCGACTGGTGCGCGTGCTGGAAATGCCGGGACATGGACAGAACGTCACGGCCATTATTCAGGCGATGGGACGCTGTAAGCTGGAAAAGGTCACCAAGACCAAACCTTTCTTGCAGGGATTGACGACCATTGCCCCTGAAGTATTGCCCGAGCCGAACGATGAGGAATACCAGACGGCCGCAGAGGACTTTCGCAAGCAAACCATCGAGTACATCAAAGAGAACGATGATATCGCCGACGAGGCACAGTTTGCCTTGAACAACATCCAGAACAACATTCTGAGCATCAACTACATGTGTACCAACATGCCCTTCACCAACGAGGACAAGATGAGCATGTTGGAGGCCAACTCGATGAACGAGCGCATCATGATTTCGCTGAAAGTGCTGAACAAGGAGATGCAGCTGCTGGAACTGAAGAAACAGATTCGCACGAAAACGCGCGAAGATCTTGATGAACAGCAGCGCGAATACTTCCTGCAACAGCAAATCAAGAATATCAAAGAGGAACTGGGCAACGGCGAGGGTTCGCCCGAACGCCGTGATTTGGAAGCGAAAGCCAAGAAAAAGAAATGGACGACCGAGGTGCGCGACACCTTTTACAAAGAGCTGGAGAAGCTGGAGATGTACAATCCACAAAGTCCGGAGTACAGCGTACAGCTGAATTACCTGCAAACCATGGTCAACCTTCCCTGGGGAGAATACACGGCTGATAATCTCAACCTGAAGCGCGCGCAGCGCACCTTGGACCGTGACCACTATGGCATGGAAAAAGTGAAGGAACGTATTTTGGAATACATGGCCGTGCTGCAATTGCGCGGTAACCTCAAGTCGCCCATCCTGTGTCTGTACGGTCCGCCGGGCGTGGGCAAGACCAGTCTGGGAAAGAGCATCGCCTCAGCCATGAAACGCAAGTATGTGCGCATCTCGTTAGGGGGCGTCCACGACGAATCTGAGATACGCGGACACCGCCGAACGTATATCGGCGCGATGCCCGGCCGCATCATCAAGAGCTTGCAGAAGGCGGGTTCTTCCAACCCTGTGTTCATCCTCGATGAGATTGACAAGGTGACGCAGAACACCATCAACGGCGACCCATCCTCGGCACTGCTCGAGGTTTTGGATCCCGAACAGAACAACGCCTTCCACGACAACTACCTGGACGTTGACTATGACTTGTCGCATGTGATGTTCATCGCCACGGCCAACGACCTCAACACCATTCCCCGCCCCTTGCTGGACCGCATGGAGATTATCGAGGTGAGCGGCTACATCACGGAAGAAAAGATTGAGATTGCCAAGCGACATCTGGTGCCAAGGGAACTCAAAAACACCGGATTGGAAGCCAACGAACCCAAAATCAAGTTCAACAAGGCATCACTGGAGAAGATTATCGAGCAATATACCCGCGAAAGTGGCGTGCGACAGTTGGAGAAACAAGTGAACAAGGCCCTGCGGAAGATGGCGTTCAACAAGGCCATGGACGGTGAGCTGACCTACACGGACATTACGCCAGAGAAGCTGGAGTCGCTGCTTGGCAAGCCGCCTTTCTATCGCGACATCTACCAAGGCAACGACTATGCCGGCGTGGTGACAGGCTTGGCATGGACCAGTGTGGGCGGAGAGATTCTCTTCATCGAAACCTCGCTGAGCAAAGGAAAGCCCGGCAAGCTGACATTGACAGGCAACTTGGGCGACGTGATGAAAGAGTCGGCCGTGATTGCGCTTGAGTATGTCAAGGCACATGTGGACGCTCTGGGCATTGACTACCGACTGTTTGAACAGTGGAACATACACATCCACGTGCCGGAAGGAGCCACACCGAAGGACGGTCCGTCGGCTGGCATCACCATCGCTACATCCATTGCCTCGGCGCTCACACAGCGCAAGGTGCGCAAGAACACGGCCATGACGGGTGAAATCACCCTCCGTGGCAAGGTTCTGCCTGTGGGTGGCATCAAGGAGAAGATACTGGCAGCCAAGCGCGCAGGCATCACCGACATCGTGATGTGCAAGGAGAATAAGAAGGATATTGACGAGATTCCGGAGAAATACCTCAAAGGTGTAGAATTTCACTATGTGGAAAACGTGCAACAGGTATGGGACTTTGCCCTGACCAACGAGCGCGTGGAGCATCCCGTGGACCTGACTATCCAGGAAGTTCCCGACAAGACTGCCAGCGATCCGCACACCGTTCTGCTGTAAAAAGAGGGTAACATGACATTTGAACTGCAACATACAGACCCTTCATCGGACGCACGGGCAGGCCTGATTACCACGGCGCACGGGCAGATTAAGACACCTATCTTCATGCCAGTTGGTACGGCAGGAACGGTAAAAGCCGTGCATTTCAGAGAACTGAAAGAGCAAATCAATGCGCAAATCATTCTGGGCAACACGTATCACCTGTACCTTCGACCGGGACTGGACATACTGAAGGCCGCAGGAGGACTGCATAAGTTCAATGGCTGGGATCGCCCCATCCTAACCGACTCGGGAGGGTTTCAAGTGTTCTCGCTCACCGGTATCCGCAAACTTCGTGAGGAAGGTTGCGAATTTAGGTCACACATTGATGGTTCCAAGCATTTCTTTTCGCCCGAAAGCGTGATGGACACCGAGCGCATCATCGGCGCCGACATCATGATGGCGTTTGATGAATGCCCGCCCGGCGACTGTGACTACCAATACGCCAAGACAAGTTTGGCCATGACACACCGCTGGCTGGATCGTTGCATCAAGCGGTTCAACGAGACCCAACCGCTGTATGGTTACGACCAGTGCCTCTTCCCCATCGTGCAGGGAGCGGCGTACAAGGATCTCAGAGAGGAGTCGGCAAAATACATTGCAGACAAAGGAGCCGACGGCAATGCCATTGGTGGCCTGGCCGTAGGCGAACCCACGGAGGTGATGTACGAGATGATTGAGGTGGTGAACGCCATTCTGCCCAAAGATAAGCCGCGCTACCTCATGGGCGTGGGCACGCCACAGAACATCCTTGAAGGCATCGAGCGAGGCGTCGACATGTTCGACTGCGTGATGCCTACCCGCAACGGACGCAACGCTATGTTGTTTACCTACGAGGGCACCATGAACATGCGCAACAAGAAATGGGAAAACGATTTCACCCCCATTGACCCCAACGGATGCGACACCGACCAGCTTTGTACCAAGGCCTACCTGCACCATTTGTTTAAGGCGAAGGAGTATTTGGCACTGCAGATAGCGTCCATTCACAACCTGGCCTTCTATCTTAGGTTGGTGACCGATGCGCGGCAGCACATCCAGCAAGGCGACTTCAGCACGTGGAAGCGGGGCATCATCGAGCAGTTAGGACGAAGAATTTAAGACGAGATGAAGAGTTTCAAGACCCGCAGACGACACCGGCGATTGCTCAAGGCAGGCAGATGGATGAGACGGCACTTTGCATGGCTCACCCCATGGATGGCATGGCTGGGCAGAAAACTGAGCTTTTTGCGTATTCTGAACCCAAACAAGTACATCCGAAGGATAGACTGGTACATCATCAAGAAATTCATTGGAACGTACATCTACTCCATCGCACTGATTATTGCCATCGCCATTGTGTTCGACTTCAACGAGAACTTGTCAAAGTTTACCGAATACCATGCGCCGGCAAGAGCCATCATCTTCGACTATTATGCCAACTTCATCCCGTATTACTCCAACCTGTTCAGTCCGCTGTTCGTGTTCATCGCGGTGATTTTCTTCACCTCCAAGCTGGCCGGCAACTCGGAGATTATCGCCATGTTGGCATCGGGTATCTCGTTCAAGCGACTGATGCGGCCCTACATGCTCTCGTGCGTGCTCATCGCATCACTGTCTTATTACCTCAGTGCTTACGTCATTCCGCACGGCACCGTGATACGGCAAAACTTTGAGAGCCTGTACCGAAACAGCAAGAAACGAACAGCTGCCGACAACGTTCAGTTGCAAGTGGGCAAAGGTGTCATTGCCTACATTCAGCACTATGACAACAAGACCAAGCGCGGATATGGCTTCTCGTTGGACAAGTTTGAGAACAAGAAGCTGGTAAGCCACATGACAGCGATGGAAATTCAGTACGACACCATTGCCGACTCGAAGTATCACTGGAACGTTACTGGATGGAAAATCAGACAACTCAAAGGACTTCGTGAACACATTACCAGTGGAGCCGACCTTGACACCCTCATCCAGATGGAGCCAACCGACCTAGTGTACTCCAAGGGACAGCAAGAGACATTCACCAGTCCGGAACTGAAAGACTACATCACCAAGCAGGTGGACCGCGGATCGAGCAACGTGGTGCAGTACCAAGTGGAGTACCATAAGCGCATCGCCTCGTCGTTTGCATCGTTCATCCTCACCATCATCGGTTTTTCACTGTCGGCCAGGAAGCGAAAAGGAGGCATGGGACTGTACCTCGGTCTGGGGCTGGCACTGAGCTCTTTGTACATCATGCTGCAAACCGTTTCGGCCACCTTCGCCATCAATGCCAATGCACCTCCCATCTTGGCCGCGTGGATACCGAACATTATTTTTGCCATGGTGGCCTACTTCTGTTATCGCAAGGCACCGAATTGATGAGGGTAAAAGTGAGTGATCGATAACACGACATGAGCCCTTGGCACGGCGAATCTACACAAAGAAATGAACCGTCTTGCATTCACCAAGAATCATGTGAATGACAAAGGACAAATTGAAAATCAGAAAAAATGAAGTTTGAAGAATTAGAATTAAACAATAATGTATTAGACGCATTATACGACATGCACTTTGACACTTGCACACCCGTACAAGAAAAGTGTATACCCGAAATACTTAAAGGACGTGACGTGCTGGGTGTAGCACAGACCGGAACCGGAAAGACGGCGGCTTATCTGCTGCCCATCATGAGCAAGATAGACAGTGGCAACTACCCAGAAGACGCCATCAACTGCCTCATTATGTCGCCAACGCGCGAACTAGCCCAGCAAATAGACCAGGCCATGCAGGGTTTTGGCTATTATCTGCAAGGCGTAAGCAGCGTGGCCGTGTATGGCGGGAACGACGGAAACCGGTACGACCAGGAACTGAAAAGCCTCCGCATGGGTGCCGACGTGGTGATTGCAACGCCGGGTCGCTTCATCAGTCACATAAATCTGGGCAACGTAGACCTGAGCAAAGTGAGCTTCTTCGTGTTGGATGAGGCCGACCGCATGCTGGACATGGGCTTTTCGGAAGACATCATGACCATTGCTAAGGGCTTGCCGAAAACATGCCAGACCATTATGTTCTCGGCAACAATGCCTGACAAGATTAATGAACTGGCCAGGACATTGCTTAAAAATCCCGTTGAGGTGAAACTGGCTGTGAGTAAACCTGCCGAGAAAATCAAACAGACCGCCTACGTTTGTCATGAGACTCAGAAGCTGGGCATCATCAAGAATATCTTCAAACAAGGTGACTTGAAGCGCGTGATCATCTTCTGTGGAGCCAAACAAAAGGTGAAGCAAGTGAGCCAAGCGCTGAAGCGTATGAAAATAAACTGTAGCGAGATGCACTCCGACTTGGACCAGGCTCAGCGCGACGAGGTGATGTTCCAATTCAAGAGTGGACAGATTGACGTGCTTGTAGCCACGGATATTTTGTCAAGAGGCATTGACATCGACGACATTGCCATGGTCATCAATTACGATGTACCTCACGACGCAGAGGACTATGTACACCGCATTGGCCGTACAGCCCGTGCAGACCGTGACGGAGCAGCTATCACGTTGGTTAGCAAAGACGACATCTACTACTTCCAGCAGATAGAAAAGTTCCTTGAAAAAGAGGTGGAAAAGGTTGAACTGCCTGAAGAGCTGGGCGAGGCACCTGACTATACTGCCGATGGAAAGCCACAGCGCAAACGCTCTTCTGCCAAATCAGTTCGCCGGAAAAACCGTGACCAAACGGCACACAAGCGCAAGCCGCGTCGGAATAAAAACGAGCAACGCCCCAAGAAGAGGGATGCAGAAAGTGAGCAAACAAACGAAAAACAAACGCAAGAACGCAGTAAGACAGCGGATAAGCAGCCTGCAAAGAATCGCCAAAAGAGTAACAAACGAAACAATAATAGGCGTAAACAGCAAAACAACACTGATGGAGCTGGAACGCAACGTAACAAGCAACGCAATGACAAACGACAAGCGATTGACAACAAAACTGGAGACAAACAGGTGCAACCGCAAGCCAATACGAAGAACAAGCGTCGCAGAAAACCCAACAACAACCGTAAAACGCAACGCGAAGACCCACACAATGGCAGAAGAAAGTTTGAGCCTGCAAAGACCGAGGCCAAACCAGAAAGTGGCATTTCAGCCATCATCAAGAAACCACTAAAATGGCTCAAGTCGCTCGGAAAGAAATAAACGAATGGGTGACACCCAAGAGATTCCATCCCTCAAACCGTCTATTGTGACGATGAACAGAGGATGATGAAGATGAGAGGAGAATGTATCAAGCTGACATTCTCCTCTCATTGTTTATCATCGTTGATGGAAAAGGATTTGTTAGCTACCTTGTATTCACCGCATATTTCGTGTTATCGGAAACGTTTTGTTCAACTTTCTCGGTTGGTCATCAAGTGAATGAGATAACAACCAGTCGTAGGTTTGCTGCTTATAGAATAGTCGAACAGGACGACCATGGTCCCATCCTTTCACCCAATCGAAACTCAGCAACTTGTCCTTCCCTAACTTATGTAGACTGTTAACCACCCGTTTAGATTCACTAATTCTCACATCTCGGTCAGCAGTGCCATGCACAATCCACAGCGGGAGTTCGCCCAATCCAGATAAATTAGCCAAGGTAGTCCCTCCACAAAGTGCCAGAGCAGCCGCAATTCTATCGGGATACGTACCCACAAAATCCATCGTTCCATAGCCGCCAAGACTCATTCCAAGCACATAAACACGGTTGGAATCTACGGGGTAATTATCTATCACCCACTCTAACAGTTTATTTAGTTTCTTTGGATTCCACGCTCCACCTGAATTTTGTGGGGCCACAACCATCGCTGGCACTGACGTACCACGTTGAATGGCGTCGAGCACACCATACCGACGCACGCGGTTCATGTTGTTACCACATAGACTAGCACCATGAAGAAATATAACCAACGGCACGGGTGCGCTCTCTTTAGAATAATTCTCAGGGGTGTATACCCAAAAGTTATAGCTGTCGGCAACGACATTTCGTTGAGCCTTCAACTCACCACCGTCCTTTAGCACTAACGCATTAAGATGAAGAGAACTAAAGAACAGGAGGAACATGAAAAAATATTTTCGCATGTTTAGTTTAGATATTGATATTGACTTTGAAAAGAACATATAGAAATCTTCATCAGCAAAAATAGTAAAAAGTTGATGAACATACAGTCCCTACCGTGTTGTAAAATCACAAAGAGCGTTAATTATCGTACACGACATACCAGATGATTCATATCCGCCAATCTGACGTGCAACTGGAAATCCTGCTAACAAGCATATCTCAAGCCGACGTGCGTAATTTAGATTCACCCCAAGCATCTCCCTTCTATTCTTGCACTTCCAAAGCTCAATAACTAGAAATCGGCTGTATGATTCTAAATCCATACAGCCGATTCTCTTTGATTATTTGCTATTTGGCCTGTTGCCAAAGCAACATTTAAACTAATATATTACCTGATTCGGTCAGCAGACCTCACCAATTTTTCATCGTGAATGATACCCCGGCGCGCCAAAACTAATGCGATAATGGCAACCAAAGGTAGACATGCCGCAAACTGAAGGTGGAAGGTATACTCATGACCAAAACCATTCAGCAGGGCAAATGCATAATAAACATACCATGCCAGACAGAAAACTATGCTCCATACGCAAAGTTTAGCCTGCAAAAGTCGTTTGCGGTATAAAAAAACAGCACAGGCTTCTAAAGGGATAGTCACTACCAACAGGGCGAAAAGAGGCCAGTTGCTGAAATTGATTCCTTGATCGGGTACTACTGTTCCTATATTGTAAATCAGCGTAGACAGCCCCATTCCTTGTGGTTCGAGCATGGCGACAGGCATGCACAGACATACCACCGTCACTATTAGAGCCAATAGCAGGTACAGCGTTTGCTTTCGTTGAATCATGCCTGACTGTCGTTATTATCCAAAGAAGGATCACGGTAATAAACATTACCTTCTATAAATTCCTGTGTTGCCAGCAAAGTAGGTTTGGGCAACTTCTCGTAATAACGCGAAATTTCTATTTGTTCGCGATTCTCAAACACCTCTTCCAAAGAGTCGTTGTAAGAAGCGAACTCTGTCAATTTTTTATTCAAATCCTGTTTAATCTCTGCTGCAATCTGATTAGAACGCTTCGCAATGATTGCCACACTTTCATAGATGTTTCCCGTCTCTTCACACAAATCCATGATGTTGCGGGTAGTCGTGTTGACGGGTGCGTTTGACTTTTTGTAATCCATTTTTTATAAATCCTTATCTGTTGGGCATTGTCATCTAACCGGACAATGACTTATTCAAAATATATAGTTGATGATTTTACTCTCGTTGTATGGCAGAAATATGAGGCAACATCCTCTTTGTTTTCTACGAGTTAGACTCTCCTGTCTTCGTGACCTCCTTGCATTTCTTGATAAACTTCTCTGCCAAGGGGCGTTGCTTCGAGTCGGGATACTCGTTGATGAATCCGTAGCACTCATCTTCTGCATCCTGGTAGCGTTCCAATCGCTTTTCCTCGACACTCTGTTCTGCCAACTCAAACTTGCTCTTCATCACCAGCACGGCAAAATTCTCACGCAGGGATGAATAGGGATAATCCTTCAATGCATTCTCTGCCGTAATGATGCAAGCTTCGTAATTGTTGCCGCCGCTGGTGCAGTTGCCGAAATAAGGGCCAAGGTCATAATACAACTGTGCCGAATACAACTCCTTCTTCACCAGCTTGTCTTGCAATTCAAAGAGCCTGTTCTGCGCGCTGTTTTTCAGTTTGGCGTCTGGAAAAAGATCCAAAAACTCCTGGAAAGAGGCGATGGCCGAAACCGTTTGCGACTGATCCAAACGTGGCTCTGGCGTACACATGAATAGACTTTCGCCCACATAGTAGCTCGCCAACTCAGCGTATTTACCCTTCGGATAACTTTGAACATATCGCTTGAACGCTTGGGCAGCACTCTCATAATCACCACTTTTGTACTGCGCCATAGCCAACATGTAAAGGCTTTCCTGCGCATTTTCGGTACCTTTCTGAACAACAATCAAATCGTTCAGCAAGGTAATGGCCCGAGTGTACTTACCTTTGAAAAAGCACTCCTTCGCATATTCATAACGGTAGTTGCTGTCGGTCGACTTGTAAACCGCATTGAACTCACTGGCACAACTGCCGAATAACAATGCGACGCATATAGTGGAAATGAAAAACAGTTTCTTCATTGACATGATCTTTGGAGTGCAAAAGTACATATAATCCATCGATTTACAAAGTAAAGAGAATGCTTTTTCGCAAATAATTAACCTTTATAACGGATATTTTTGTACTTTTGCATGTCTGGGCAGCCATTTGCATGCCAAGAGACAACCCATCAAAAGATTCAGGATGAATTTCAAACTCACGTCAAAATACAAACCTACGGGCGACCAACCAGAAGCCATTCAGCAACTCACCGATGGCATTCAACGGGGTGATCCAGCTCAGGTGTTGCTCGGTGTAACCGGATCGGGCAAGACCTTCACGGTGGCCAACGTCATCAACAACGTACAAATGCCAACGTTGATTCTGAGTCATAACAAGACGCTGGCAGCCCAACTCTACGAAGAGATGAAGGGCTTTTTCCCCGAGAATGCAGTAGAGTATTATGTATCTTATTATGACTATTATCAACCCGAGGCTTATCTTCCTACAACCGACCTGTATATTGAGAAAGACCTGGCCATCAACGACGAGATAGATCGTCTACGATTGAGTGCGGTAAGTGCTTTATTGTCAGGAAGAAAAGACGTTATTGTCGTGTCTTCCGTTTCGTGCATTTACGGTATGGGAGGCCCCTCGGCCATGACCAACAGCATCATTACGGTGAAGAAAGGAGAACGATTAGATCGTAATGATTTTTTACGGAAGTTGGTGGATGCACTGTATGTCCGCAATGACATCGACCTGCAACGTGGCAATTTTCGCGTCAAGGGCGATACGGTAGACATCGCGATGGCCTACTCTAACAACATTCTTCGCATCACATGGTGGGACGAAGAGATTGACAGCATCGAGGAAGTGGACAGCGTGACCTTCCATCGATTGCAAGAATTTGAGGAATATCACATTTACCCCGCCAATCTCTTTGTCACGACAAAAGAACAGACCGAGCACGCCATCCACGCCATTCAGGACGACTTGGTGAAGCAAGTTGACTATTTCAACGACCTGGGTGACACCATCAAAGCGCAGCGCATCAAGGAACGTGTGGAATACGACATGGAGATGATTAAGGAACTGGGCCACTGTAGCGGCATTGAGAACTATTCGCGCTACTTTGACGGACGCGAAGCCGGACAGCGACCTTATTGTCTTTTAGACTTCTTTCCAAAAGATTTTCTACTCGTTGTCGACGAGAGTCATGTCAGTGTGCCGCAAATCAGTGCCATGTACGGTGGCGACAGGGCCCGCAAGCAGAATCTCGTGGAGTACGGATTCCGCCTGCCAGCGGCATTTGATAACCGTCCGCTGCGCTTCGAAGAGTTCCACGACATGCTCCACCAAACCATCTACGTTTCGGCCACCCCAGCCGACTATGAGCTGCAAGAGGCCGAAGGGGTCGTGGTAGAACAAATCATTCGTCCTACGGGATTGCTCGATCCGGAGATTGATGTGCGCCCCAGCGAAAACCAAATTGACGACCTTTTGGACGAAATTCTGCAACGCACCGAACGCGAAGAACGTGTACTGGTAACCACGCTGACCAAACGTATGGCCGAGGAGCTGACCGAATACCTGCTCAATCATGACGTGCGCGCCAACTACATCCACAGCGACGTGGCCACGCTCGACCGCGTAAAAATCATGACCGACCTGCGTGCCGGCGTTTTTGACGTTTTGGTTGGGGTCAACTTGCTGCGCGAAGGTTTGGATTTACCAGAGGTATCACTCGTGGCCATCCTTGACGCTGACAAGGAAGGGTTTTTGCGAAGTCACCGTAGTTTGACGCAAACGGCAGGACGCGCAGCACGCAATGTCAACGGAAAGGTAATCATGTATGCCGACACCATCACCGAAAGCATGCAGCGCACCATCGACGAAACTGCTCGCCGCCGCACCATTCAGCTGAAATACAACGAGGAACACCACATCACGCCACAGCAGATTGTCAAGGAAATCAAGAACGCATTGCCCACCTCGAAAGAGAATGAGAAAGATTGGCGCTACCCCACCCTTGCCGCCCAACAGGCTTACATGGAGGCAGAGAGTGGCGCCTTTGCAGCCGACCCGATTGTATTGCGAATGACGCGCGAACAACTTGAGAAGAGCATTGCCAACACCACTGCCTTGATGAAACAAGCAGCCAAGGACTTAGATTTCCTACAAGCCGCTCAGTACAGGGATGAAATCGTGAGGTTGCAGGCGATGTTGGAACAGAAATAACTTCACCTTTCAATGTTTAAGATTTACAGGACAGATGCTGAATCGTTACACATTATAATAAGTATATCGTCTTCTTTTTTTACCAAAAAAATGCACTAAAAACGGCACTTAAAAACTTTCAATTTAGAAAAAATTGATAGGCAAACAGGATGTAAACTTGAGATTTTTTGGCAAGAAAAATCGGTTTTCACCCTAAACTCATTGCTTTTACCCAATTAAAAGAATGTCTTTGGTGTCCAATCTGTAGGTTATTATCGGGTAAAAGCATGTAAATTGCGCTCTTAAAGCAATGGTATTTGCCATAGGAAGATACGAACTTCCAGCTCATCCGTCGCAAGATTCTCATAAATTATTAGCTCTCAACAACATATAAAAACAGCTAAATTTTGGCGTATTTACAACCAGAAGACCAGTTGATGGTAAATACGCAAAATATGAAGAGGTTGTTTGTCAAGAAAAATCCAACGCGTATACCACTATCATATTACTTCCGCTTACAGACTGAAAGGATAATTTGTAACGGTAGTATCATTAATGTTGGAATCATTCCTTTCATTAATCTTCTCTAATTTTGCGTCATTTACACAGAAAATATATACATTTGTGAAATAAATCTATCAATTGGATGACGAAAAAGTTTGGTACTGTCACCTTCTTAGTCATTTCTATGATGGGACACCCCCAGCTCGTCTTTGCTCTGAAGTAGCAGTTGGAAAAGGGTAAACAGGAGGTGAAGGCTGATAAGAATGCTCACAATGTAGCCAAGAATGTACAGCAAATGCAGCATCAAGAACACGCACAATATGGCTGGCAGCGGGCAGACTTTCTTCCGTAGGCAATATAAAAAGGAGGACACTTCATGGAATACAGCAAAGAAGACAAATTAGAATGGACGATGATTTTCATTCATGAGTTTGGCAAGCGGTTCGGCCTTACCATGAAAGAGGCTTTCGGCTATCTGAGTCGTTTCAAGGGTATTGACTTCATAGACAAGCACTATGGCTTTGTACATACGCAATCGTTCGAAAGTATGGTAGACGACATCGCCAGTCTGTGCAAAAGAATGGGAGGACACTTAGGATGAAGCTCTATCATGGACCAGCAACAGGAATTAGAAACAGGCAGAATAGGATAAGGTAATTTATATTCTTCTAACAGTGAGAAAGTATAACTTGCAGCGGTTGTAGTGCAAGGAATCGATTTCTTCCTTTTTCGTTAATCTTCTCAAATTGTGCGTCATTTACGCAGAAAATATATACATTTGTAGACTGAATCAACCGATTGAATTATGAGAAAGTTTGTCATCGCCATCCTCATAGCCATGCCTTTGATAATGCAAGCACAGACTGTTTTGACGCCGGAGCAACAATTGGAAAAGGCCAAACAAGAAGCGCAGGCTGCCAAGAAAGCCGTCAAAGAGGCCAAGAAAGCAGCAAAACGAGCTGCTGCAGAGGCTAAGAAAGCTGCCAAAGACAAAGCTAAACAGGCCGCGAAAGCACGAATTGAAGCTGAAATAGAGCGTGCCAACAAGGAGGCAGCTCGATACAAGATGGAAGCAGAACTGATTAAGAAGAAGGCAAGACAGACTGTTGAGAATGCGCAGAAAGCTGTTGCAGGTTCGTCATCGGGCTGGACCATCCCAGACAACAGGGCGAACGAGAGCAATCAAAGAAGTGGCTCGCAGCAGCAATCGGTTAGTTCAAAGGTCACTATGCCGAAGACAGACAAATATGATTCCAAGTATTTGGAGGGAGGTGTACCGCAAGATGCCGATGGCAAAGTGGTCTTCACCCTCGATTTAAAGGCTCCGGGTAAATCGGCTAAGCAAATCTACGACATCACCTATCAATATCTTGATGAACTGACAAAAGGCGAAAATCAATTGAATAGCCACATCGCTTTGGTCAATCAAGAACAAAACATCATTGCCGCCCGATACACAGAGTGGTTGGAATTCAGTAAGTCATTCCTGTCATTAGACCGGACAGAATTCGACTACACGCTGATTGCCAAGTGCACAGACAATCACTTGGAACTCACGATGAGCCGCATACACTACGACTATGAGAAGGGACGACCCACACACATGTCGGTCAGTGCAGACGAATGGATAACCGACGAGGTGGCCATCAACAAGAAAAAGAATCGGTTGCGTCCCCTGTCATCAAAGTTTCGCCGCAATACCATCGACCGCAAAGATGAGATATTTAGTCAGATATCCTATCGACTTCGCTGACAAACCATGCCTGGCTTAACATCAACAGGCGGGCAGTAACACTGATAAAAGCTATTTTTTCTAGCAATAACACGACATCTATATGAGTGCAAAATACCCAAGACGACAAAGAGGAACAGGCGAAACGCCACGCGATAGAATCTTTTGGATTCGAAACATACTCAACATCATCTTCATGATTGGTGCCGTGGTAGGCGTCATCTTCTATTTCTTTACACAAAAAGAAACGCTTGGAATCATCATCATCCTAACCGCCATTTTCTTCAAAATGGCCGAATGCAGCATTCGCATATTCCACAAATGACTCGATTTTTATTATCCATATTCCTTTTACTATCGTCCTTGACTGTGGTCGCTCAGATAGACGACTATAATCAAATAGATCCTAGTGGTAACATCACGCGCCGAGATGGCATGGCCAACGACTCGACTCATGAGAACAAAGAGATACCTAAAGGGTTGAAGGTTTGGACGGTCAACGAACGTTTTGGTGACATCATTCCTGCCATTCCCGACACCTTGTCACACATGTATCCCAACAGCATCTTTACAACGGGCATGCGCGGTGAATACAATTCTACGGGCAATCTGGGAGCACCACGCATCAACAGGCTGTTCGTTAACCGCCAACGTGCAGACCAACAGTTTATCTTTACGCAACCTTATGACTACTTCATTGTTGCTCCGGGCGATTTTCATTTCACCAACACACTGTCGCCCATCACCAACTTGACATACAATACGGCCGGAAACCGCACCAACGGGGAGGATCATTTCACGGCTAAGTTTGCCGTCAATGCGGGCAAGAAGTTAGGTTTGGGATTTAAATTCGATTACCTTTACGGACGTGGCTATTATTCTAACCAAGCGTCTTCACATTTCAACTACACCCTGTACGGTTCCTATCTCGGCGAACGGTATCAAGCACACCTACTCTTATCGACCAATCATCAGAAGAATACAGAGAATGGAGGTATTACTGATGACAAATTCATCACCAATCCAGAGAGCTTTGACGATAACTACCAAACATTAGAAATACCGACGGTATTGCAGAAAAATTGGAATCGTAACGATAATCAGCACGTTTTTTTCAGTCATAGATACAACGTTGGCTTCAATCGAAAAGTACCCATGACGGCTGAAGAGATTAAGGCAAAGAAGTTTGCCATGGAGGCGAAGAAAGAAAATGAGGCGAAGAAAGCCAAGCAAAAGGCCAGGAAACAGGCCAAGAAAGAGGGCAGAACACTGAACGATGACGATCTGAAAAAAACAGAACCGTTGGCCGGCAGGCCTGATGACACGATCATTGCAGGCGTTGAGTCTACAACTCCAGCAGCGCAAGACAGCGGTCGTATTGTCGTGAACGGTCAACAGGCAGCAGACAGTTTGTTGGCCAAACAAAAGAAAGAAAATAAGGATACGGCTTGGGTAAAGAACGAATACGTGCCCGTGACCAGCTTCATACACACACTGAAGTTCGACAATTACACCCGCATTTATCAAGCATACCAGACGCCAGACAACTACTATGCCAATACATACAAGATGGATGAATGGTTAAGAGGTGACTCCATTTATGACAACACCAAGCACTACCGTGTACACAACACGTTTGCACTATCGCTTTTGGAAGGGTTTAACAAATGGGCCAAATCGGGTTTGAAAGCTTTTGTCAGTCATGAACTGCGGCATTTCACGCTCCCCGACACCGTTGGAATGGCGACTTATAACGAGAACTCCGTATACGTCGGCGGGCAATTGAGCAAGACACAAGGCAAAACTTTCCACTACGAAGTGACCGGTGAGGTGGGAGTTGCAGGACGAGATGCAGGCAAGATAGACATCAACGCCACCGCCGACCTCAACTTCAAGTTGTTTGGTGACACCGTACAGTTGGCTGCGAGTGGCTTCTTCCATCGCTATCAACCCACCTTTTACTATCGTCATTATCACGGACGTCACTTCCTCTGGGATAATGATGACTTGAGCAATACCACGCACACGCGTATTCAAGGTTTGTTGAGTTATGCCAAAACCAAGACCTCACTGCGTGTTGCTGTGGACGAATTGACCAATTATACCTACCTGGCGCAAGCCTATACCATCAACAATCAGTATCAGCGTATCGGTACTGAGGTTGGCGTTCGGCAAAGCAGTGAAGCCATTAACGTATTGACAGCCTCACTGTCGCAGGATGTAGCATGGGGACCTTTGCACTGGGAATCGGTCATTACCTTCCAAAACTCTTCCAGTCAAACGGCTTTGCCATTACCAAAACTCAACATTTACTCCAATCTTTTTTTCCGATTGAAGATAGCCAAAGTACTGAAATGTGATGTGGGTGCAGACGTACGTTACTTCACCAAGTACTATGCACCTGACTACAGTCCGGCCTTAGGTCAGTTTGTTGTGCAGGAAAACACCGACCGCATTGAGATAGGCAACTACCCTATCGTGAACGCGTATGCGAACTTCCACTTGCAACAAACACGCTTCTTCGTGATGTACAGTCATGCCAATGCGGGCAGTGGCACAAAGGCTAGTTTCCTTGTTCCTCACTATCCGCTCAACGGCAGCATCATCCGCTTTGGGTTGAGCTGGAACTTCTTCAATTAAGGGCGGTTCTATAAATTAGCTTTGACAGATTGTGAGACTATTTTTGAGGTCCATTTGTTTGTGAGTGAAGGAGTATAGCGAGCTATACGACTGAACGAACAAGCAAATTGAACCAAAAAGAGTCCACAAGATGACAAAACGTAAAAAGACAGAGATAAAAAACTTTACGGCGGTAATTTATAGAACCGCCCTTAAACAAGTAGCCCGAGAGACACCAGCACACCATATATAAAGATGTTCCGCCCTGTCTCACCAAGGATTTGATTCAATGCCTTACCTTGTTTGATTCGCATGCGACGGTAAGTACGCGTATGCAAAACCAAATAAATTATTGGGAATACAAAAGCCCAAGGATGCCCATTGAACAAAAACACAATACCCAACAAGCATCCCAACCATCCCAGCATGAGATAAACTTTGCGTGATAAGGATTCACCCATCCTTACTACCAAGGTCATCTTGTGCGCCCGCCGATCGTTTTCCAAGTCACGATAGTTGTTGACAATCAACAAGGTATCAATGATAATTCCACAGGCCAGCGAACTCAACACCACTTCCCAAGTGACGTGATTCATCGTTGACGGCATCGCCAAATAGTAGGTTACACAAACAGGAATAAGGCCAAAGAAGAGAAGAACTAGGAGATCACCCAATCCGAGGTAAGACAGATGCGTGGTGTAGAGAAAGCAAAACAATACACAGAGAAGTCCCACCCCAATCATTTCAATACCACCATAGCAAACCAAAGGCAGTCCAACCACGCAAGCCAGCAAGGTTGTTACGACAATACCCATGCGCATGGCTTGCGGAGAAATCCACCCTTGCGCACAAGCACGGCGTGGTCCCAGTCGGGTTTCATCGTCATTTCCCCGCTTGAAATCAAGATAGTCGTTGATGAAATTAGCATCTATCTGCATAATGAAAGCAAAGAGGAAACACAACACTACCGGCATAATACGAACGTTCCAATTGGTCATCGCCGTTGCCAACGCTGTGGCAATCATCACGGGAACAGCCGAACCCGACAAAGTTTTGGGACGCATGGCCAAGAGCCAAGCTTGAAGAGAGTTACGTTGAACACGAGGTGCATGCATACAAATAGTTTTTCTTTGAATCTTCTTGAGATTGTTTTGCAAAAATAAACAATTATTCTTACATTTGCAACAAACTCCCATGGGCATGATAGAAAACAATGTAAACCTTGATTTAATGGCTTTCATCGAGCAAAACATCCTCCCGAAATACAACGAATTTGGCCTTTCGCATGGATTGGGGCATGTGCAGCATGTCATCAGAGGAAGCCTCGAGCTGGCCAAAAGGATGGGGGCAGACGTAAACATGGCATACACCGTAGCGGCCTATCACGACATCGGCATGTCTGGACCGAGAGCCATTCATCACCTCACTGGAGGAAAAATTCTTGCCGCTGACGCACGATTGAAGCGATGGTTCTCACCTGAACAGATACGCATCATGCGCGAAGCCGTTGAAGATCACCGTGCCAGCGCATCCCATTCGCCACGCAGCATTTATGGAAAGATTGTGGCCGAGGCAGACAGAGACCTCGACCCAGAGCATGTTTTTCGACGCGCGGTACAGTTTGGTTTGGAAAACGAGCCGGGAAAGAATCGTGAAGAACAGTGGCATCGCTTTCTGGCTCACCTGCAAGAGAAATATTCCAACACAGGCTACATCAAGCTATGGATTCCCAACTCGCCCAACGAACAGCACCTGAAAACCATCCGCAGCATCATAGAGAATCCAGAAAAACTACGACAACAATTCGACAATCTCTATGATGAGGAAACGGGGAAACAGCACACCTGCTGATTTGTCTATTCCAAAAAATCACGACCTTTTTTCACTTACAGCAGACCAGCCTTCTTCAACAAGGGCATGACGGTCTCGGCATGGAGTCGGTTCTTCTTTTCTACAGAACGGTATTCGTCGAGCAGGGACTGATGATCGTTGAGCAAAACCGCCATGAGCTTCTCGTCAACTATCAAGGCTTTCTTGTTGCCAGGCGTGATGACGTAGCACACATTCTGGCTGGCTACTTTCTTGGAGACGGCAGCCGTGGCCAACGCACCAATAAGGCCGAACATTCCACCAATGGTAGCGCGACTGGTCATTTCTTTCACATTGAGGTAGGTGAGCAGCAGATGACCGTCGCTCATCTTGAAGGCTCGGGCATATCCATTGCCGAAAGCACATCCACGATCCTTGTACGGACGGGTGTTCAGCAAGAGCGTGTCGCCATACATGATGGCGAAAGCATCCTTCTTGAGCAGCTTCTTAACCTGCTTGTCGTGCGAGTCGAACCTGAAATCGTTTCCGCCCCACCACATCTGTTGGTTGCGCGTCTTGGTGATTATGGTCACACTGTCGGCAGTTTTCCATTCGCCTGCGGCCAATTCCTCGTTACTGTTGCAGTATTTAATGCTCACACACTTGTGCGTATGCTCTTTTTCAACCTGTTCCGTCTCATTTTGAGCATAGCCTGGAACGAAAGAGGCCGTGGCCAGCAGTAGGCTCATAGCTACGGCGGCAGTGCTTGTTTGAATCTTTTTCATATCTATTTGAGATTAATAGTGTTTGTCCTTGTTTTCGTTAGAACGTGGCAACGGTGCACGCGGTTAAAACAAATAAGCCAGGCCGATGCCTAACTGATAATGGTTGAACCCATACCGACCCTCCCATCCGGCGGGCTTACGATAGATGGAAGTGAGCTGCCTGAGGTCGGCTCCGATGCCCCAATGGTATGACAACTTATAAGTGCAACCAAGAATGGTAAGAAGTCCAAGCCCGTTTTCCTGGTCCCGCTGTTCCAGATCATTGCGGGCAAAGCCCATGCCTACCGCACCTTCCCATCGCCAGCCTTTGTCGGTTGTCCATGTGGCGACGAAGCTGCCTCCCACGAAGAGTACATTGCAGTTGGGCTTGCTGAAGTGGTTTTGACTGGCATGAATGCCAAAGCCCAGCCCATTGTCCCACAAATGCTCATAGTCAAGGCTCAGCGTTAGGACTGAGCTTGAATTGTAAGTTGCTCCCACATCCTCGAACTTGGATGTCATGATGCCGAGCCCGTAATTCAGTCGAATCATGTTCGGCAGCGCCTCTGTGCGGTCTGGTTTCACAGCAGTATCAACAGACTGCTGAGCATTCACGAAGATTGCAAAGAGACTGCAGAAGGCCCATAAAAGTGTTCGCTTCATATTAGTTAGCTTTAAATTGATGTACAAAGATAACAAAAATCCAAATTTTACAAAAATAAATATCTTTTTTGTTCTATTTGTTTATCGAAAAAGTTGCTTTTCTTCACAGACCTTACTGACATTTTTTTGCAGAGTGCTATGCCGAATCACGGTTCAACTCGCCCTTATTGTCTACCATGTCGTGACGCGACCTTGACTTGGTGACCATCCAAACGCCCACAAACACCATGAGAACAGCAAGGCCATGCGTCCATTTGAAGATGCCCATTCCCGTGAGTACCGTCACGACAACGGCCACAATGGGCTGGACATAGTTATAGGAACTGACCACCGTGGGGCGCAACACGCGTTGGGATGAAATGACGAGGATGTATCCGACAAACGTACCAAAGAAAACAACATAAGCTGTTTCCAGCCAGGTTTTAGTAGAAACGGCCGCCCAAGGAATATCCATGACTTCACGGAAAGAAAACGGCCAGATGAGACAGGTGGCCCATAGAAACATCCATTTGTTGACGGTAAAGACCGAATACCGCTTCACCAACTTGTTGAATGTGGATAAATAAAACGCGTAAGACACCTG
Source organism: uncultured Prevotella sp. (assembly GCA_934120735.1). GTDB lineage: Bacteria > Bacteroidota > Bacteroidia > Bacteroidales > Bacteroidaceae > Prevotella. The sequence continues at coordinate 3,712 of CAKOVA010000025.1, read as the reverse complement.
CGCCCCCATGACCATCAGGTCGCCGCGAATATCGCCTACCTTGGCATCACCTGCGGTCATACTGGTTAATATCAAAATGAGCGCGCCACAACATCCTATCAACACGCCCATTGCCTTTTTACCCGTGATGGGTTCTTTCAAAATGAGTGCTGCCAACACCATGGCAAATATGGGCATGGAGGTTGTGACGATGCTGGCATTGATAGGAGAAGTGTAGCTTAAACCGATGGTAAAACAACATTGGTTGCAAACCAATCCGAAAACAGCGGCACCAATAAACCACAATACATCCCGCAGGGGTACATGCTCGTGCTTGACAAAAAGCGAACTCACCCAAAACAAAATGGCTCCACCCAGCACTCTAAACGAAACCATACTCACGCCATTCACCCCATTTAGCATGGCATCTTTGCCAATTGGAGCCATGAGTCCCCAGATGGCACAGGCTAAAAACATACTCAAGTGAGCCAGCAAAGGGGCACGATTAAAATGCTTGGTAGGAATTTGTTCGTGATCTAAAGAATCCATATTTTGTTCCATCACAATGAAAATGAGTTTTAAAATAAGTGAGGAGAAATGAAAAAGAAGCCTTATGGAATAATTTTAAAACGAACCCTAAAGGTTTTTTTATGCTCGTCCCAGTTGGTTCCCAATAGTTCGAATCGTCCTATTTGCGAGGTTGAACGCACATGTTTTCCGATACATGGACAAGCGTCGTAATCGCCAATGCGGCAAATACGAATCGCCTCGGAAGCATCGGCAGGCAAGCGGTCTAAGCTGATTCCTTCGGGAAGATGCTGCCTGTCGACCACTTCAAACGTCACGGGCATATCTTGTTGTATCAACTCGTTCATGCGAGTTTCAATCTCTTTTTCGTCACGTTTGTCTGGTTTTTGATTGAGCACAAACGTCATTTTGCTTTTCTTTCGCTCAATGTGCGCATTGTTCGAACGCTCACATCCAAACATTCTATGCATCAATTGATTGAGTAAATGCTCTGCAGTATGGGCTGGTGGGAATGACACTTCCCGCTCTTGAATTTCCAACACGTTCTTGTTATATAGTCGACCCTACTTTATCTTTTTTTTACAAATGGTTGATTTAGGTTTATGACTGCTTACTTTCATAAATAAGCCCGCTGGAATTGTTGTTATTTCTTGTGAGAAACGCAATGTTGGGTAGTCACCTCACCTCGGAAAGTAGAGGCAGGAAGCCCGTCGCCATTGACAAGATTGGCACGAGTGTACGGCTGCCAACCATAGCGCACAAAGCGAGGTTCCCTTACCTTGTCGGATTGAAGAATCACCAGCTGCCCCTTGATCTCAGCATGGGCAGGATAAAACAAACCGTCGTATTGGGCGATTTCAAAACCATAAACAGGCTTACCGTCAGCAGTAGATAGTTTGTCAGCAGCATTAAACGAGACAGCGACCCGGTTCCCCGCTTCACGCCAAGCACACTTAAACAGAGGACCACACGGCATGAGTGGGCGATGATAGGTGTCTGCCAATGCCCACCGAGCCAGTCGCTCGCCTATCTTCTGTTTATGGATTGGATGCACATTGAGCGAATCACCAAGGTCGGAAGATACTGCCATACCGGTGTTGGGAATTTGCTGCATCAACCTTCGCTGGCTGTCACGGAACCAAGTCCACGAAGGTCGGTTAAGACTTGATAGCTGCACAAAATAAAACGGCATGCTGGCATTGTTCCAATACTTCCGCCAAGAATCGACCAACAGCTTGAACAGCATTTCGTGTGCCTCAATGTTATGGGCGTTCGACTCGCCTTGATACCATGCCACCCCCTTAACAGCATATCGCTGCAAGGGCAAGATACCGCTCTCGAACAAGTAACAGGGTTCGTACGGATGCCTCACGCCTTCTCCCTTTGCTTGTGCGATGTTCTTGGCAGCCCGCTCTCGCACCCACGGCTGAATGAAGTCGTTGTGCAACCAATTGTTGAGAATAGCAGGGAAACGAGATTCCAATGTACGCCGATCAACCCAAGACTCGGTTGGCGAACCACCCACGGCATTGCAGATAATCCCCACAGGTACTTGCAAACTGTCGCGCAACATACGACCGAAATAATAAGCTACAGCCGAAAAATCCCGCACCGCATCGGGTGATGCAACAGCCCATGTCGAGGAGCGATAATACTGCAAATGGTTCAACGAATCAAGTACCGACTTGTTCCACTCCACATCATACGTCTCCCAATTGGGCTTCATGTCGTAGAGACGCAAATCCTCATCCCCAGAAAGTGGGATGTCTCGCTGTGCAGTAGCGGCTTGGTGCATCATGAAAGCCATGTTCGACTGTCCCGAACAAAGCCACACCTCACCTATTGCCACATGCTGGAAGATACGCTTTTGCTTGCCCGCACTTACGGTGAGTGTCGTGCTTCGCACAGCTTTCTGAGGCGCAAAGGTAACCTGCCAATTGCCCTGCCGGTTAGCACGAGTTGATTGGTACAGACTTCCCAACTTTACCTTAACCGTCTCGCCTACATTGGCTATGCCATGAATCGTTATGGGTACATCTCGCTGCAAAACCATATTGTCGGTATAGATGGCTGGTAAGTGCAACCCTCCATAATTGCCCGTAATGCTGCCATAAACCACTTTTGCCATGATACCAGCGCCTTCTGCATTAGGATGTAAGGCATCGGGCAACAAAAAAGGATAAGGATATAAAGGCGCATGAAAATCAATAAGTTCACTTCCACTGATCTCTGCCACAGTTTCAATGCTTGCCTGTATCTGCTCGTGCCATTGTTGCGTTCCTGAGATAAAACGCGGATGCCTGTGCGCAATAGGTGACAATCTTGCCAAAATGATGCGCACCTTTGGGTTGGCTTGACGAAGTGAGTCGATAAGATCCAAATAATCGGTCACAAATTCGTCACGATAGTTGGGCCAGTTTCGTGGGTCGGTGTCATTGATACCTAAATGAATAACGGCAATATCGGCGTGAAATGCCATGGCATCGTGAAACTCTTGTTGCTTGAAATAAGGGCGATGACCATGTCGAAGCAAGGTAGCTCCGGGTTTTCCAAAATTCCCAACGAGATATTTATTGCCCAACATCGCTTGTAGCTGTGCGGGATAAGAGTCTTTATCACGATTGGCGATACCCGTTCCGTATGTAATGCTATTGCCTACGCATGCCACACGAACTGGTGGTATTGTTGGTTTTGCATCTGTGTGAAGGACAACGAAGCATGAAAATAAAAGCAAACATGCCAAAAGTAGTTTTGACCGATAATTTTGAAGAAGCATTGTGATGAATAGTTTTGTACGCATTTTGTTAGATTGATGAAGATTGTAGGAATGCCATAAAACGACAGTAGGTGTACAAAATGAAATATTTAGTTTTCATTTTGAACACCTACACACTCGAATGATTGATGGCAAGAGCCTATGTTATACTTGTTTAATTTCATAGATTCGTCCACCATAACCCGGTATTTGTGCAACAAACGGCACGGAAGCCTCCCACTCTGCACGCTGCTCTTGGTGTGTCAACAGGTCGGCCGCCCTGCATGTACCCTGCCGCATGTGCAGGAAGTCGAAAGCATGTTGTGGTATGTTGACATGCACCCTCTGCTGATTGGGCGAGAAATTCACGACGATCAACAAGAGTTGCTCTGCCGATTTACGCAAGAAGACATACTGCTCATCGGGATTGAACAATGCCGAGTGCTGAGT
>CAKOVA010000024.1 GCA_934120735.1 uncultured Prevotella sp. | reverse complement strand
TCTTTATTGAACTGCTCCACTGCTTGGATGAAGCTGCCGTACTGTTCCATGCCAAGCGAAAAATATCCCAAGATTTCTTTTCCCTCGCTCCTGTTTCCCGATGAGGGTGCCGACTTTTGCACCAGAGGCGACACCTTATTAGATAACGCACAGGCAGAACTGGCAAACAAGCACGACAGAAAAACGATGAACAACTTTTCCATGGTGTATCATTTGGATGGTTTTGTTAATGCAAATATAGAGATTTAGTGGCGAATGAACAAGTTTTTCCACACCAAAAGCCAAAGATTCCCAACATAAAAATAGGAAACAAGGCGAAGGGCGGAATGCAGGTCAAGATGGCGGGTGATGATGATTTTTCTTGACAAACATGTCTTTCATCCTTCGCGTATTTTCAAACAGGATGCCACTCGTTCGCAAATACGCTAAAAATGAGCGAAATCTGTATTAAACTAACACACAAACATTTACAAACGTAGGCCTTCCTATTCCACCTTTTCCTCAACGTTTTTCCGGCCAAAAGCATTGCTTTTGTGCGGCAATCTGCATGCTTTTGCTGGGAAAGAGCATGCAAATTGACAGGTAAGATGATGCTTTTTAGCCTAAAAACGCCTTGTTTTAGTGTAAAAATACGATTTATTTGGCAGCGTAAGCCCTATCTTGCATCCTCCCTGCCTATTGATTTTTTCTAGTTTGAAAGTTTAGAAGTTCCGTTTTAAGGGCTTTTTTCAGGCAAAAAATTGAACAAAAGTAAGGATGGGAAAGAAAATGGATGCGCCAACGAATGACACAGAAAATTTGCAGAATAGCCAAAAACACATTATCTTTGTGACATACAACCAGAACCAAACAATCGCCCACCGGGGCGGATAACTAAAAATTCCAAATTGATGAAAAAAGCATTGATCGCGGCCTCTTTGGCCATTTTGTCCGCACTACCAGCCAGTGCCGACCTTACGCCTGTTATCCAAAAAGACATGCCTACCGATACAGAGTGGCACGACTTACAGGTGAACGAGGTGAACAGACTGAAGCTGCACACCAATTATTTCGCGTACGAATCGGCCGAGAAGGCGCTTAACGGCGACCGGAAGGCATCGGCCAACTATCTCTCACTGAACGGAACGTGGAAGTTTCACTTTGCCGAAGCTCCCGACAAGCGGCCTTCGGGCTTCTTCGAAACCGGCTATGACGACGCGGCATGGAAGACCATCAGCGTGCCGGGAATATGGGAACTCAACGGCTATGGCGACCCGGTATACCTGAACATCGGCTTCGCCTGGCGCGGACATTTCGAGAACAACCCGCCCCAAGTGCCACTGAAAAACAACCATGTGGGCAGCTACCGCCGCATCATCAATATCCCCAACAGCTGGGACGGCAAGCAGATTATCGCCCACTTTGGCAGCGTAACGTCCAACATCTACCTGTATGTCAACGGCATGTATGTGGGCTATGCTGAGGATTCGAAGGTGGCCGCCGAGTTCGACATCACGCCCTATGTGAAGAAAGGTGACAACCTGATTGCCTTTCAAACCTTCCGCTGGTGCGACGGCTCGTACAGCGAGGACCAGGACTTCTGGCGACTGAGCGGCGTGGCGCGCGACAGCTATCTTTATGCCCGCAACGAAAAGGTGCAGGTGAGCAACATCAAACTGACGGCCGACCTGGCGAACAACTACCAAGACGGAGTGCTGTCGGTAGACTTGGACGTGAAGGGAAGTCCCACGGTAGACTTCGACCTGCTAAACGCCAACGGCATCTCCGTGAGCAAGCACAGCGTGGATTTCAAGGGACAGATCCATGGTAACGTGGCTTTCAACATCAAGAACGTGAAGCCTTGGACCGCCGAGACACCCTATCTCTTCACCCTTGTCACCACAGTGAAGAAGGGCGGAAAGGTGATAGAGGTGATTCCACAGAAGGTGGGGTTCAGGAAAGTGGAGATTAGGAACAGCCAGCTGCTGGTCAACGGGGAGCCCATCTACATAAAAGGAGCCAACAGGCACGAGATGGATCCAAACGGTGGCTACATCGTGAGCCGTGAACGGATGATACAGGACATCAAGATTATGAAGCAATTCAACATCAACGCCGTGCGCACCTGTCACTATCCCGACGACCCGCAGTGGTATGAGCTGTGCGACGAGTATGGTCTTTATGTGGTGGCTGAGGCCAACCAGGAGGGGCATGGTTTTGGCTACGAGGACGACGCGCCCACCAAAAAACCCTTGTTTGCTAAGCAAATCTTGGAACGCAACCAGCACAATGTGGAAATGTTTTACAACCATCCCAGTATCATCATTTGGTCATTGGGCAACGAGACGGCCGATGGGCCCAATTTCACGGCGGCATTCAATTGGATTAAGAGCGTGGACTCCTCACGCCCGATACACTGGGAGCGGGCAATCAAGGGATCGAACACTGAATTGTACTGCCCCATGTACGTCCCTCAAAAAGCATGCGAGGAATACGCACTGTCATCAGCTCCCGAGGACCAGAAACCGCTCATACAATGTGAGTACAACCACGCCATGGGCAATTCGGGCGGTGGACTGAAGGAATACTGGGACTTGGTGCGCAAATATCCCAAGTTTCAAGGTGGCTTTGTGTGGGACTTTGTAGACCAAGCTTTGCGTGACACAAAGCGCGGCATCTATACCTATGGCGGCGATTACAACAAGTATGACCCCAGCGACAACAACTTCAACTGCAACGGACTCATCAGTCCCGACCGCGTACCTAACCCTCACATGTATGAGGTGGGCTATGAGTACCAGAACATCTGGGTGCAACCCATTGACTTGAAAGCGGGGAAAATAAAGGTGAGGAATGAGTATTTCTTCCGCGACCTGGGTAACTATGCCCTGCAATGGAGCATTCTCGTCAATGGCAAGGAGGCGCAGAAGGGCACCGTAAACAACCTGCAAGTGCAGCCACAGCAAACGGCTGACTTGACACTGTCGTACAACTTGGATGAGTTGTTGGCCGATCCGCAAAACCGAGACGTGCAGCTTAACATAGACTTTGTGTTGAAGCAGTCCGAGCCTCTCATGCAAAAGGGGCAGGTGGTGGCCTATCAACAGTTTCCTATAAAAGACTATTATTTAGCAAAAAGCGCTACCCCACAACCCGAGATGGAAACGCTTGCGTGGTTTGGAAAATTGAAGAAAACCAGCAAGAAGAAAGACAAGCAGGTGACGATAGAAAACCAACAGGTGTCTATCTCGTTTGACAAACAAACGGGTTTGATGACGAAATATGTCGTGGGTGATGCTTCTTATCTGGCTGACGGCGGCGTCTTGAAGCCTTGTTTCTGGCGTGCCGTGACGGATAATGACATGGGAGCGGGCATCAACAAGAAGTACAGCGTATGGCGCAACCCTGCCATGACGGTGAAAAACATCATCGTAAAGAAAATCAAACGGATGGGCACCAAATCCATGTTGGTGATGGTGAACTATGACATGCCGGACGTGAAGTCGCAGATGACCATTGAATATCTCATCACAACGTCTGGAAAAGTAGAGGTAGCGCAGACGCTTGTTCCCGACGCTGGTGCTAAGGTTCCCGGCATGTTGCGCTATGGCATGGTGATGCAGCTGCCCTACAACATGGACAAAAGCGAGTATTTCGGCCGCGGACCCATTGAGAATTATGCCGACCGGAAGTTCTCTCAACGCTTCGGCATCTACCAACAAACGGCCGACGAGCAGTTCTATCCATACATACGCCCACAAGAAACTGGGAACAAGAGCGATATGCGCTGGTGGAAACAAACTGGCGAAAAAGGCATGGGACTGCTGGTTCGTTCGGACAAACCGTTCTCTGCTTCGGCCTTGCACTATACAGTTGAGGACTTGGACGATGGTGACGAGAAGGAACAACGCCACATACAGGAGGTTCCGAAGTCGAAGTTTACGAACCTACACATCGACGGAGAGATGGCCGGCGTAGGCGGCATTGACTCGTGGAGCGGCTATGCCGAGGCACTGGAGGAATACCGTGTGCCGTTTGGACACAAGAAATTCCAGTTCACCCTGACACCCATGGGAAGGTAAGTCGGTACGCCCGACTTATTTCCTTTCGTGCTGTAGTACGGGTCCGGTAGGGACTTCGGCCGGCGATTTCTTCAGGACGAGCATCACCACAGCGGCAAGAATCAGCACAAAACCGATGCCAATGCTCGTGGTGAACGGCTCGCCGAAGACGGTAATGCCGATGCACATGGCCGTTAGTGGCTCGAAAGCGCCGAGGATGGCCACCAAAGTACTGCCGATATTCTTCAGCGCCATGACCAGCGTTACGTTGCTCACGGCCGTCGGTAGCAGTCCCAGCATGAAGAGATAGAAGAGCTGTTGACCCGAATGGATGGGCGACAGTCCGCCTTCCATGAACACTGCGTAGAGCGTAATCATCAGCATCGAGAAGAAAAAGATGTAGAAGTTGACCTTCAGCGATGGCATCCTGCTGATTTTCATCACTGGGTACGAAACCATATAGATGGCATATAGAAGACCCGAGAGCAGCTCAATGCAGATGCCAAGCACTGACACGTTGCCCACACCATGTTCTATTCCCGAGAGAAGACACACGCCGCCAACGGCGCAGGCGATGGCTATGAAGGTGGTGCGCGAGGGTTGTTCGTGCCTGAAAACCATCATCAGGATGGCGGTCCACACTGGGTAGGAGAACATCAACGTAGTGGCAATGCCACTCGACAGGTAGTGATAGCCCTTGAACAGTGCGATAGCCGATCCGCTATAGAGCACGGCCAGCAGCATGATTCGTAGCGAATCGCCAAAGCCTATGTACATCCTTCTGCGCTGATACAGCAATATCATCAGCATGAGAAAGCAGCCGATGGCGAAACGATACACCAATATGGCCGGCGTATGCATGCCTGAGGCCAGCAACGGAAGACTGAAAAGGGGAATCAGTCCGAAAGAGGCAGATGAGATAATGGCTTCTGCAAAACCATGTAGCTTGTTCATTGGATTTTCTTTTTTAGTTGACGGGTTGACGAGTTTACAAGTTGACGAGGTAATAGTTGGTTTAGTTGACGAGCTGACAAGTAGACAAGTAAACGAGTTGAAAGCGTTCTAGTCAACATGTTTACGAGTTTACAAGTTCACAAGTTTATAGCCATTAACTTGTGAACTTGTAAACTATCAACTCGTCAACTCTTAAACCTGTCAACTTGTCAACTCATAAACCCTCAATACAGTAGCATGAGTCCTGCGAATGCTGCGTAGCATATCATCCGGATAGGGTTAATCTTTACATATTTTGTTCCGATGAAGGTAGCGCAGAAGAGAGCCACGCTAATCCAGAATTGCCATGGGTTTTCAATCATGGAGCCAAAGTTCTCCTCGTTCATGAGCAGCAGGGTGGCAGCGCCAAGCAATCCCACTACGGCAGGTCGCAGTCCGCTGAAGACATTCTGTACGGGTTCAGTGTTCATGTACTTCATGAACATTTTACTGATGAGAATCATGAGAATGAGGGATGGAAGCACCAAGGCGAAGGTGGCTGTGGCTGAACCCAGGATGGCCATGGGCATGCCATAGCCCGCGTTGTGCACGGCCGCATAGCCGCAATAGGTGGCCGAATTGATGCCAATGGGGCCGGGTGTCATCTGACTGATGGCCACGATATTGGTGAACTCGGCACTGCTGAGCCAGTGATGGTGTATCACCGTTTCTGTCTGAATGAGCGAAAGCATGCCGTAGCCGCCACCGAAACCAAACAAACCTATTTGGAAAAAAGTAATGAAAAGATAGAGATAAATCATGCTACTCAGTGGGTTTGATAAATTGTCCGTATATGTATCCACCGATACCTGCGGCAATGATGATGAAAATGGGGTTCACGCCGATGGCCCATATCAGCAGGGCAGAGATGATGGGTATCCAACAATTGACCAATGAAATGCCGGCACTCTTGGCCAAGTTGAACGTGGGAACGGCAATCAATGCCACCACTGCCGGACGAATGCCATTGAACATAGCAGCAATCCATGGCACTTCCATGAAGCGATGGAAGAACATAGCGATTAGCAAGATGATGAAAAACGAGGGCAACGACGCACCCATGGCGGTGCAAATTGCTCCTCGCACTCCTCGCAGCTTATAGCCTATGAAGATGCTGATGTTAACAGCGAACACGCCAGGACAGCTTTGTGCGATGGCAATAAGGTCGAGAAACTCGTCCTTGTCAATCCACTTATGCCGGTCAACCACTTCTGCTTCAATGATTGGTATCATGGCATAACCGCCGCCAAGGGTAAACGCTCCTATCTTGACAAATGTCTTAAAAAGCGTAAACCATCGCTGGTTGTCCTGCGATGTCTCTACCGTGTTGGGAATTTTGATATGATCGCCCATGCGCTGTAAATGGTAATTGTTACCTAACTGATGAATGCCTTATGTTATCATGTAGTCGACTCGTCAACTCGTGAACTTGTCAACTCGTCTACTGCACCTGTTTTTCCACCCACTCTCTCGCATTCACAAACGCCTCTATCCATGGCGTTACCTCATCCATGTGTCGCTTGTAGGGGTAATAAGCGTTCTGCCATGGGAAGATGGAGCGTTCCAGATGAGGCATCATAGCTAAGTGTCGTCCGTCCTTGGAGCAGATACCAGCCACGCTGTAGTCGCTTCCATTAGGATTGCCGGGATAGGAGTTGTAGCTGTATTTGGCAATGATGTGGTAGTTTTCCTCACCTTCAGGCAGGCTGAACTTACCTTCTCCGTGGGCAACCCAAATGCCGAGCTTACTGCCCGAGAAGCTTCCAAGCATCACACTGTTGTTCTCTGGGATGGTCAACCCAAGGAATGCACTCTCAAACTTGTGCGAGTCATTGTGCAACATGCAGGTTCTTTGCTGATGTTCGGGATTGATTAAGTTGAGTTCAACCATGAGCTGACAGCCGTTGCAGATGCCCAACGACAGCGTATCCTTGCGGGCATAGAACCTGTCGAGGGCTTCCTTGGCCTTGGGGTTGTACAGGAATGCGCCTGCCCACCCTTTGGCCGAACCGAGCACATCACTGTTGGAAAAGCCGCCACAGAACACAATCAGGTTGATGTCTTCCAGTGTCTCGCGACCGCTGATCAAGTCGGTCATCATTACATCCTTCACGTCAAACCCCGCCAGATACAAGGCGTAAGCCATCTCGCGCTCGCCGTTGGTTCCTTTCTCGCGGATGATAGCCGCCCTGATGCCTGAAGGTGTGCGGCGGTCTGCGTTGAGTTGGTATTGTGATAGCTTACCCGTGAAGGCATCGTTGAATTGCAGTTGCAGCGGCTGCTCTTTGTAGTTGTGGTGACGTTGGTCGGCCATGCCGTTCAAACTCTGCCGCTTGTCCAGCTCGTAAGATGTCTGGTACCATGCCTCGCGCAAGACATCGATGTCGAACTCGTGCTGCCATTCATTCTTCTTCACGACAATCTTGCGCTCCTTCGGTGTGGGGTAGCCTATCTTGGCATAGCCGATACCCTCGCTTTCCAGGTATTCACGCAGCGCATGTTTGTGCAGGTCGGACACCTGAATCACCACTCCGGGGTTCTCGGCAAACAGATTTTTCACCACGTCCTCACCGCTCATATCGTACAAGTTCACATGAATGCCGCCCTGTTGGTTGGCAAACGTCATCTCCAGCAGCGTGGTTATCAAGCCACCGGCACTGATGTCATGACCTGCCATCACCCACCCTTTGTTGATGAGTGTCTGTATTGCCTCGAAACAGTCGGCAAAGTATTCCGGGTTTTTCACCGTCGGAACGTCACTGCCCACCTTGCCTAAGCTCTGTGCAAAGGCACTGCCGCCGAGGCGTTGGTCATCAAACGAGAAGTCGATGTAATAGAGTGACGAGTTCTTGCTGTTCACCAAGACTGGCGAAACCACATTCCTGACATCCTTCACCTCGCCCCCCGCACTGACAATGACGGTTCCAGGAGAGATGATTTTCTCGCCGTTTGGATATTTCTGGGTAAGCGACAGCGAGTCTTTACCAGTGGGTACGTTGATGTGAAGCGAGCAACAGAAGTCGCTCAAGGCCTCCACTGCGGCATACAAGCGTGCGTCCTCGCCCCTTTGTGCACGACATGGCCACATCCAGTTGGCTGACAATGAGACGCCTTCCAGCCCATCTTCGAGCGGTGCCCACACGATATTGGTGAGCGATTCGGCCACACTCAGCACACTACCGGCCTCTGGCGACGCCAATCCAGCTTGTGGTGCATGCCCCAAAGCGGTGGCGATACCCCGCTTGCCGCGGTAGTCCAAGGCTACTACGCCACAGTCGGAGAGCGGCAATTGTATTTCGCCTTGGCACTGCTGGCGTGCTATCTTGCCCGTTACCGAGCGGTCTACCTTGTTGGTGAGCCAGTCTTTGCACGCCACGGCCTCCAGCTGCAACACCTTATTTATATAGCTGTCTATCTGGTCGGCGCTATAGGTCACATCCTCATAGTGGCGCGTCACGGTCTCATCGGTCATGATGGTCTTGGGCGAATGTCCAAACATCTGTGCCACATCCAGGTCGAAAGGCTTCACGCCATCAGCCTGTACAAATGAGAAGTGTGCGTCGCCGGTGGTCTCACCCACCACATACAGCGGTGCGCGCTCACGCTCGGCGATGGCCTTGACGTGATCCAGATGCCGCTCATCGATGAGCAGTCCCATGCGCTCCTGGCTCTCATTGGCAATGATTTCCTTGGCACTGAGCGTCTTATCACCGATAGGCAACTTGGTCATATCAATCTCTCCGCCGCAGTCTTCCACGAGTTCCGACAGACAGTTCAGGTGACCGGCACTGCCATGGTCATGGATGGATACCACCGGATTTTCCTTTTCCTCCACCAAGGCGCGCACCAAGTTGTAGGCGCGCTTCTGCATTTCTGGGTTCGCACGCTGTATAGCGTTCAGTTCAATGCCGCTGGTGTAGCGTCCGGTGTCAACGGACGACACGCTTCCGCCACCCAAACCAATGCGGTAGTTGTCGCCCCCAACCACCACGACCTTGTTTCCTTTCTGCGGTTCTTTCTTCAAACAGTCGCGTTTCTTGCCGTAACCAACGCCCCCAGCCAGCATGATAACCTTGTCGTAGGCCAGCTTCTGACCGTCTTCCTGATGTTCGAACGTCAGCACCGAACCGCAGATGAGCGGTTGACCGAACTTGTTTCCGAAGTCGCTGGCACCGTTCGAGGCCTTGATGAGTATTTGTTCGGGAGTCTGATACAGCCATTTCCGAACAGGCAGGATGTCCTCCCAGGTGCGAGATTCGCTTTCCAAACGCGGATAGGCTGTCATGTACACCGCCGTTCCGGCCAACGGCCAAGAACCTACGCCACCGCCCATACGGTCGCGAATCTCGCCTCCCGTACCCGTTGCGGCACCGTTGAACGGCTCCACGGTGGTTGGGAAGTTGTGGGTTTCGGCTTTCAGTGAGATCACGCTCTCGATGTCCTCCACCTGGAAATAGTCGCTGGTTGACTGGTCAGCGGGTGCGAACTGCTCGATGACTGGGCCTTGTGCGAAGGCTACGTTATCCTTGTAGGCAGACAAAATCTTGCCGGGATTCTCCTGTGTAGTGCGCTTGATCATCGCAAAGAGCGACGACTCTTTCTCCTCCCCGTCGATGATAAACGTGCCACTGAATATCTTATGCCGGCAATGCTCCGAGTTAATCTGTGCGAATCCGAATATCTCGCTGTCGGTGAGGGGCCGTCCGTTCTGCTTTTCTATGGTGTGCAGGTACGCCATCTCCTCTGGCGAAAGGGCCAATCCCTCGTCCTCATTGTACTGCTCCAGATTCTCCACATGCTTAATAGGCTCCGGCTCACGGTTCACGGTGAACAGCCTCTGGTCCAGCCCCTCGTACATGCGCTGCAACATCGGGTCGTACGTGGCCTCCTTGGAGCTTACCGGGAAGTACTCCTCGATACGCGTGATACCGCTCAGATTCATGTTCTCGGTGATCTCTACGGCATTTGTACTCCATGGTGTCACCATCTCGCGGCGCGGCCCCACATAGATTCCATCAAGCTGTTGTGTGTCTATACATTCTGCTCCATCGAAGAGCCAGCATAGTTTGTTGGTTTCCTCTTGGCTGGGTTGATGGTCCATCTCGGTGGCAATAATGGTTTCTTGCGGGGTTTTAAAGAAGAGAATCATATATCTTTATTATTAGTTTGGCGAATATTAGTTATTGCAAAAAGAGTACGAGCCGAACGCAATCAGGCTTGCCTGAAATTGCTAAGGCGAAGTCTCTTTTATGCAAAGATAGCGCAAGCCGAAGGCAAAGAAAATTTACTTGCTTTGCTGAGGCGCAGCCTACCTTATGCAAAGATAGCGCAAGCCGAAGGCAAAAGAAGTTAACTTATTTTGCTGAGGCGCAGCCTATCTTATGCAAAGATACTGCAAACTAAGCGCGTAACAAAATAAAATGATTGGAAAATTTTCCACATCGGTTTTGAATCATCAGCCACGAACCAAGATGCATCGATATCCATCTAACATTTAATAAAAGGAAACCTATGCCTCAGGCAGTAGGAATATAATGGTTAAACGGAGCAAAAAAACGGTGTTGCGGTAGGCAACCGTCATCAAATAGCGGCCGCAAGCAGAAAACTGAGCAGATAAAAACATAGCGGTTAACATACGAAATATGTTGACAACCGCGAAAAATACTCGCATATTTGCAACCAAACTGGTCATTGGGCGCAAATATACGATTTTTATATGCGTTTGTTTTTCAGGCTCTTACAGTTTTCAGCTGCATTGACTCACAGGCAAAAGCTATGCTTTAAGACTGAAAAAGCATGCAGATAGGGGTATCAAAGCATTGAGTTTGAGGGACAAACTGCATGCTATAGAATGGCAAACTGCATGCTATTGCATCAAAACAGACCGACGGTTGTGCAAAAAAGTGCCAAACAACATCCAAAAAGAGCATCATTTTTCTAGAACGAATATTTTGAAAACACCAAAAATATGAACAATTCTTGAAAAACCGAGATGCATCACGCCTCTACTTGCCCACCTATTTTTATTCCATTGCTCTTTTGCGTAGCGCAAACAAAAGGGACAACCTGATGTTTCTGCCTCTTTTGATTACACGATAAACAGCAATGACGACCCTTCCGCTGAAGAATGGTTGTTTACTGGTGAAAACAATCACTTACTCTTGCTTCAACAACGAGTTGAACAAGTGAAATTCTAAGGATGGAAAAGCAGGAACAACTCCCATAGCAGATCCGGCTCATACTTGTCGTTTTATGGATTCCAATTCCTCATGGAGTTGCCCTCCAGCAGAGTCCCACTATGCTTCATCCTACATGGCAAAGGTATATAGCCTCCTTGATTGTTCCGAATAAAACCAGCCTGCAAAATGATCCATACGCAAAAAAATCTCTGCGCACTTCGTATTGTTACATAACGAATGTGTGGAAGAAAGACTCATCTCCTCGTGCCCCATACATGACAAAAGTCCGCGATACCTGTCATTGGTATCACGGACTTTTACGGATGGTTTTGCTAATCTGTCAGCTCTGAATGGGTTGCGGTTTAGCGCACTTGGAGCGTGTAATCCTCAACCTCGCCATTGTTGAATTCTCCACAAGGATCTTGATAGCCGTCAGGACTGGCAACAATTCGGATGCGATAGTTACCTTTTTGAGTCGTTGTGGGTACATAGATATAGCCAGAGAACCCATAATAAGAGTAGCGCTCAACTTTCTTTTCGTTTGGTGAGAAAACTCCATCGTTGTTGAAATCGACATAGACACGCCAATACATCTTGCTTCTGGAAGAAGATTTGAAGCCCGGAGTGAGCACATACTTAAAGGACTGGCCAAGACTTGCGTAAGCAATATACGAAGTAAAGTCTGAGTATGAACTTCCGCCTGACACCTTCGTCATGGTGCTAAGACTGATTTGGCTGATATAAGCTGATGAGAAGTTGGCAGCTCCTACAGTACAGTATGTGTTTGGATTGGGTGTCGGGTCTGGTTCAGGATCGGGATCAGGGGTTGGGTCTGGTGTAGGATCAGGATCTGGATTTGGCTTAGGATCAGGCTCAGGATCAGGCTCAGGTGGAGCTGGTTTCGTGATGACAGCCGTATAATCTTCAACCTCACCATAAGTAAAGTGCTCGTCAGGTTTAGGATAACTGCCCCATTTTGCACTGACACGCACGCGCGTTTCGCCATTCACAGCGTTGGAGGGAACCTTGAACATGCGGTAGAAATAGTTGTCCGAATTCATGTATTGAGCCAACACGCGCTCGTTGTCCTCAAATTTCTTGTTGCCATTAAAGTCTACCCAAACACACCAGTACATGGGATAAACACCGTTAGGGAATCGCGGCATGAGCGTAATGTAGTTACTGCTGCCAGCCTCAAGCTCCACTTTCTTGTTCTGGAAGAACGTGTAGGACGAGGCTCCACTATAGTTTTGCATGTCGCCTATGCTTACATAATAAATATAAGTGGAGTTAAAATAATCCGAATAGGAGGATGCGTAGCTATCTGTCGGGGTTGGATCAGGAGTTGGATCAGGGGTTGGGTCAGGGTCATTGCCGTCGTTATAGCCTGGAGGAGCAAAGTTTACCACGATGGTTTGCCAGTAATTGAAACCTCCAGAGCCACCACCAATGCCCAAACCACTTGGGTCGAGTGCGTTAAGCAGGAAGTAACCATCAGAAGATCCGCCCCATCCCCAATTGATGTGGAAGTATCCGTTAGAGCTGTAACCATCACAAACAAAGGAATGGCCACCACCGTTTCCACTCCCGGCATACTGCACGGGCCTGCGGTTGTCAAGCTCGTTGCGCACGATGCTCTCCCACTGAGTAGTGGAATAGTCTGATCGTTCCAAGCTCGTTACAGCATCAGGATAAGAATAGTAGGTCTTCAACATCTTCGGAACGTACTGCTGATAGGTGCCGCTACCAGAGGGTGAGAAGCCCATGTCCAAGCCCACAGCCACACCGTAGCAAAGGCTTGCTACATCGTTATTGGATTCGCGGAGTACAGAATACGGCATATTCTTCCAATTCAAATCGTAGTTATAATTGAAAGACAACGTGCCATAACTGGAGTTGTAAGAGTGATAGCCCTTTCCTCGAGCAGGATATTCGTAGTAACGCATGATTTGGGATGTTGCCGTAGCGACACAACCCACAGGACAATTATACGGGCAGTAAGCGTTGTAATAAGGAGCTTGGTTCCAATGAATGTTAGCTAACAACGGACTTACTGATGTCTGCGCATTCATCTCTTGGTTAGTTCCTGCGATGGCTGTCTGCCGCATTTGTTTGATGCGATTGTCTATCTTTACGTTTTCAAAGGCAAAGCGTATCTCTTTAGAATAGCCGTCAAGCAGCTCGCGCATATTCACAGGTATTTTGTTAGGGTCGAACTTGCCATTGGTGGAATAGCCCAAAATGGGATAAGTTCCCTTGGAGGCAGAAACGACAACATAGCCATCATTACCATAATTGATAATGTAATAGGTAGATCGTTGTGCGTTGGAAGCACGGGTGCGCGGCTTTCCGTCGGTATACACCACCTTTAGTTCAGGTATGCCACCTGCCCTGGTCTTCACTTGAGCCACATCACTGTTTTGCTCAAGGAAGTCGCCTGCGATTTCCAAGGCCTCTTTTTCTTCCACGAAATTACTTTCATTATTGCTTGTGCTGAAGGATTGAAGTTCGTCTGCCTGGCATCCAAAAAGAGTGAGCAAGCCAACGAAGAAGAGTCCATACAAAAATTTAAAGAAACGTTTCATCAGCGTAAAAGTTTTAAGGATGTGTAGAATATGGTTATCATAAAGGTAATTAGAGGTAGGGGAAAGTGCAAATTGTCAACTGGCTCGCACTTTCCGCCTATAGCGTGTGGGTATTTCTTGGCGGAGAAGTAGATTTCCCCGCCAAGAAAAAAGATTATTCTGTAGCGTAGCTTACATCAAAGACAATGGAGCCATGGAAGTCCACTGCAATCTTACGGCGTGTTTGCATGCCGAACTGATAGTCTTTTGCATCGAAAATCAAGTCTTTCAACGTCTTGGTTATAGTCACCGTACCAAGATCATCACCCTTGGTAGTTCCTGCAGCGACTGTGTTACCCAGCGTAACGGTGATTTCCACCTTCTGATTGAGGAATGCTTCCATGTCCATACCGTTTCTATTCAGCGTAATTGTTGCGGTAGGTGCATCGATTTGGGTGTAAATGTTCGGACCACTCATTTTGTAAGCGTCTGAATAAGGAGCTTTGAACAAGGATATCGTTTGACCATTTGGCAATTTCATCGTTGCATTACCCCAAACGTAAAGATCATTTTTGCTGGCAGCGGCAGCCTCCAATGCGGAAGGTGTAAGTTTGAAGGAAATACGGTTACACTCGGGTACAAACACAGAAGAAATAATCGGGAATCGATCGGTAGTAAGCACCTGTGCAACGGAGTTGTCGTCTACATAGCGGAGCGTGTAAGAGATTGGTTCTGCTGTAGAAATAGGCATAGGCTCTGCGAGACTCTTGCGGAAGCCTTCCCAACCTCCGTCAGCGAGGCGTCCGTGTTGTTCAGCCTTGCCACCGATGCAAAGCAGGTGGAGTGCAGACTCATCGAGTATTTTCTTATATTGTGTCTGCAAGCTCAAACTAAGATTGTCCCAGTTGGGAAGCAATAAGCCAATGGCGGCCGTCACCTCGTCATAGGTATAGTTACTGGAAACTAACATGTAGGCGATACGACCATAATACACGTCACTAACATAAACAGGAATGGTGCCCTCAAAATTCTTTGCTACCTCAGGTGCATTGGCAAGTATACAGCCTGTTGGTGTATCCATTGAAACGCTATAAACTTTTTGGATGAACTTCAACAGCACATGTGTCTTGTTGCGTTGCCATGAGTTGCTCAAGTCCCATGTAAGTTTTGCAGAGGTGCCGATAGAGCCAGAAAGCTGTACAGAACCAGACCTATCGAGTGTCACCTGATGGTATTCATATTCGGTCATGGCACCTGCATCCTGTGCACCGAAAGTGAGCCAATCTTTGAGCACATCCTGATAAGAGCTCCAAGTTGGATCGTTAAGAGGTCTGGAACTCAAAGAGCCGGGCTCTCTTGGCACAAGCGTGTTGGAGATGACTATAGGATTGAGCTTCTGTCCTTTAACGGGCTTGTACTCGCCACTTGTAACGCTTCCACCAACAAACACATGTCCAGGATAAATAGATGTCTGTGCTGGATTGAAGATCATGAACTCGTTGTAAGCCGTACCTGACTGGTGATAGGTGGTACGAGTGATTTTAACGCCAGGAACACCATTAACGAAGTCATAAGAAGAAGTTTCGTTGCCTGGAGTTGGAGCCGGGGGAACATTCGGGGTTGGTGCACCACTACGCGCCATACCCACGCCAAGCGAGTAATTGGCAAATGAGAACGACTCATTAGGAACTGGGTTGGTGGTCTCATCATCGACCAACGGATCCTCACTCGAACAAGCACAAAGAGCCAAGACGGCTACCATCGGAAGCCAGGTCTTTGGTGCGCACAGTTTAAATTTTTTCATAATAAGATTGAATTTAAATAATTTGTTGGTAAAAAACAATAAAGTCTTAAAAAAACAGCAACAGTATTCTTGTTTCTTTTTTGTTATGTAGATTAGTAATTATTATCATTGCTTTGCTTATCGTCAACCTTCATGCCTGCAGAGATTATCTTTGAGTTGTCCAGCTAACCAAGAGAGTACAGAATGTTCTGCAAATGTTCACACGCTTTCATCTCATCAAGAGAAGATACGTTTCAGATATTCAAGGGAGACTAACTCGAATTTCAAGTCCACTTCTACTTCGTTGGAGATTTTCATCAGCAAGAAAGAGAACACTCCCATATAGTATCAGGCCACGTTGTCCACCTAAGGACTGTGGGAATTGATAATACATAGTACATTTCTTTATGATCTTGCCTTGACTCCAAAATGCAACTAAGATTATAATCCGTCAGCAAAAATAATGAAAATCTATAAAACCGTAAAAATTATAATTGATTTTTTAATAAAAAAAATAAAAATAGCTATTTATTTAAACAAAAATACCCAGCAAAAGCCACTCAATCTTAGATTATATCATTAAAAAATGCATTTGATATTTCAGGTGAATAAGCGCAAAATTAGATAGGAGGCATTTCTTTGTAATCGTCTGGCTGGCCTCGTCCTGATGTAACATGCCATTTTCGCAGTAAAGTCAACACCTAAAAATGAAACGCGATAGTCGGCCTGCTTCGGATGGCTACCAATGAACAATGCCCCCTGGAATGTGAGAAAATATTCCAGGGGGCATTGCTTTGGTTAGTGCCTTATCGAACGAACAGCTTGCGGCGGTTCACCACATACACGCCTTTTTGCAATCCTTGCAGACTCTTGTTCTCGCTTACTTGCGAGCGAACAAGGCGTCCATCCAGTGCGTATACGTTCACCTTGCGCTGGCCTGTCTGTGCTGAGGACACCTTGTCAATGCCCGTCACCACACCTAAGTTTACACCTGTGGGATTGTAGTATGCACCATTGTGAAACTTCAAATCGCTGGTTTGCTTACCACCCGAAGTGTTGAAGATAATACCTGTAGGCACTTGTCCTTCTGATGAGACTTTCGTGAAACTGCCGTTCCATGTCCACTTCCACACCTCGTTACCACTGTCAGTCACACCAACCTTGGTGCATGCCACGCCAGGCCATGCATCACCAGTAAAGTTGCCAGCAGCGTTCCATGCCCAACACTTGATATCAGAACTCCAATCTTTTGGCTTTTCAAAGAAAGCACAGGTCTCACCATCGTTCACCACACAAAATGAAGGAGCATGGAATGTAGACTTCTCTTCCTTGATACTTGTCACCTCATCAATGTTGACGGCATTGCTGACATACATTTTATAGTTGTCGCCCGACGTCGCTAACTTCATACCTTGTGTGTTAGCGTCTGTCGTTTTCCCCAATATCAACAGCAACTCACCTTGGCTACCTTTTACTTTCAGCACGAAGCCATTGGATTTAGCATCGGCTTGCAAAATATCACTGGTGTTGCTGATGCCCACAGCATGGCGAGTGGCAATCATCCGCTTGATGGCGGTTTTGTATTGAAGCCAATGTGGCAGGAACACGCAAGGCGTGCCCGGCATGGCGAGAATATAGGCATTGGCAGCCTCGATATTGGCAAACAGCGGATTGCTACCGTGTCCATCAGTGCGGCCTGTGTCATGATTGTCGACAAACGTTACGGCATATTGTTTGTAATAAGAATCCTTAACCAAACCTTCGCCATTGAGTTTTGACCAATTGCCATCAGAACTAAAAGCCTCAAAAATACGATACTTCAAGTCGAAATCGAAGGCAGCAGAGGTAGGAACACCGTCTACCTTGGTACCGTTAATCCAATTCTTGATGTTGCCTGTGTTGCCCCAATACTCGCCAACCGAATACACAGGTTTGGCAGAGGAGTTGTACATACCTATGTAATTGGGTGCGAATCCTTTGACCATATCGTAGCGGAAGCCAGTGTAACCCAAATCATTCAACAAGAAATCAAGATATGCCTTGATATTCTTTTGAGCATTCGCAGAGGTATGGTCAATGTCGCGTGCGCCCTTGAAGTCGTCACCCGTGTCGTTGTTGCCTGTCAACGCATAGCCATTTCGCTCTGTTTCTCCTTGATCATCCCCTTTGCAAATATCGGCAAGCGACCATGTGAAGGTTTGCCCATTCCACGTTTCCGTGGGGAAATCGCACCAGTTGGTGTTGCCGTTGCGGTGGTTGATGACCACGTCTTCTATAATGCCCGTGCCTTTGTCTTTGAAGGTCTTAATCATCTTGCGCAGTTCAGCTTCGCTACCAAATGCGCTATCGTGTTTGAACCACCATATAGGCGCATAACCCATTTGGTTTTTCAGCGTGTTGCAATTGCCCGACTGTGGCACCCAAATGAGTGAGAAGTACTTGGACAGCTCATCGGCCTGACTCTCCAAATGGCTCCATTGTGTGTCTTGGTAACTGTCCCAATAAAAGCCTTGCAGCATCACGCCCTTGTAATCCTTGGGCCAGCCCTGCGCATGAACATTGCCAGCGAATGCCAACATCATTAATAATAAGGTGTATATATGTTTCATTGCCATTACTTGTTAGTAGTGATAAATATGTATTTTGGTAAAAAAGGCGCACTCTCACATATGGACAGTGCGCCTTTTATAATCATTATTACCTAATCCCGCAACAATTTATTGCTCTGTTACGGTAGCGATCTTGGCTTCAGGGTCAAGCTCGATGAGGTAGGTACCTGCACCAATCTTGATGTCGGCGCCATCTTGGGTAAGACCTGTCAAGGCACCACCGAAGTTCTTTTCCCATGCGCCATCCCAACGGAACTTGAATGCACCGTCTACCACGTCCACCATGGTTATGGTGATAGACCACTTCTTGGTTTCTGGGTTGTAGGTCATCAGCTGATCCTTATCCCATCCTCCGGGGCTGGCACTACCAACAATTCCCCATCCAGTCTTGGCAACAGAGGCAACCATCTTCTTGGTGTTAGCGGTGATGCGATACCAGCCGCCTTCGGTGAACTTGATGTTGTCACCTTTGTCACCTTCGCCCAGCGCAAACTCTGCCTTAGTCTTGTCCTCGTTCCACTTCACTTCGCCTACGCTTCCCAGCCATTTACCGTCATCATAGAGTTTGAACTCGGTGTTGGCTGGATAGTAGTAGATGCCCGTGTATTGGAAGTCGCGGCTCTCCGACTTGAGTCGGTAAGCAGTTTCAGCGGTCGGGTTCCAACCCTGATAAGAGCCAGGCACTGTCAGTTCTGAGCTTGACAGTTCGATGTCGGTCTCTTCCATGGTGTAGGTGTACTTGCCGGCAGTGGTCAAGTTGAGCTTCACGATGTATGCGTGTGTCTTGGCCACCTTGAGGTTATCGCCTCCCTTGGATAGCACTTCGGGATTTGTTGGGTCGCTACCATAGTTGATATCCCATCCCTCATTGGCACGGAACTTGAACTCTTTGGCTGTTAACGGTGTTACCGCCGTCCACATACGAGTGTCTTTGTCATACTCCATCTTGGTGTCTTTGGTCCAACCTCCAGATGTAGCTTCACCAATCATGCCCCACTCGCAGGGTTGTCCGATAGTCACATTGCCGTCGGGCGTGAGCGTCACCTCGACAAATCCCTTCTGAGCAGCATCAACCTTCCAGTCTTTGGCGAGTACCTTGGTAACGTCTTTGCCATCCACGACAGCAAAAGTACATTCTTCATCGAACTGCACCCAACCTTGGTAAGTGCCGTCACCATCGGGGTCGCCAAGGAGATAAGCCTTAGAATAATCCCACTCTGGATAACCCACAGCTACATAGGCATAGCTCCAATCAATGTTCACGGTGTTGGGGTCGTAAGGCGTAGCCTTGAAGTTGACAGTGTTCTGCGCATCGTTGGTCAACGTCTTGAATGCAGAAGACTTGAGAGACACGGTGAAATCATAGGTATGACCGGGATAGGCACCTATCTTTGCCAACAGCGAGTTCATCTCCTCATTGGTAAACGTGAGTTTGTTATCCTCGGTGTTACCTGCCTCAATGCTCTTTTTGTTCTCATTGTTGGTAATGGTAACAGTGTATTCAACCACTGCACCCTTGCCGTAATTTGCTTTTTCCCAACTGATTTGTGGAAAAGCCTCTGCACTGTTTGCCTTTGTGAAAGTTATCGTGGCTGGATTGACAGCGTTGAGCTTCGCAGCCTTTTGCAAGCTGAGTACCGGTGTGGTGATGTCATCCGAACACGATGTCATTGCCAAGAAACCAGCTGCAAGAAATAATATATTTTTTAGTTTCATGATCTGTTTTGTTTTAATCCATTAATAACCATCATTCTGTTTCAAGTTCTGGTTCGAGCCAATGTCGTCAGAAGGCAATGGGAATATCATGTACTTGTCGTTCACAGCTTTACCTTCCGCAACGCCACCCTTCCAAGGCCATACATAATCGGCAGAAGTGTACTTGCCAAAGCGCACGAGATCGGTGCGACGCTGTGCCTCGAAGAAGAGCTCACGTCCACGCTCGTCGAGCAAGAACTTCAACGTAAAGTTGTTGTCATCGATAGGAGCCACGGTCTTGTCTTTATAGGCACGCTTGCGCAATTCGTTCAAGTAGCTCATGGCTTCGTTCTTGGTAGCACCTGTTCCTCCACGAAGAACTGCCTCTGCCAAGCTCAAGTAAATCTCGCCCAAGCGGAACAATGGGAAGTCAACGTAAGCCTCGTTGGATTCGGGTTTGCTGCCATCTTTGTTCAGATTGTAGAACTTGGTTACAGGAATACCATTGTCCTTGAAATCGCCCTCCTTGACAATTTCCACATTCTTGGTTCCGTCCAAGCGCAGCATGGCAAAACGAGTGTCTTCCTCATGCTTTTTCTCATTAGTAAACAACTTGAGCAGTGACGACTTAGCACGCACTCCTTGCCAAGCTCCCTTGGCATTCGTCTCTTCTTGGAATTGTGCAGAACCCCAACACAACAGAGCAGTCATGCCTCCCCAAGTCATGGTTTCGGCACCCTCGTAGCGGAGTGGGAAAATCATTTCCTTGGAGTGATCGTTGTCAGCCTTGAACATGTCGCCATAGTTGG
Source organism: uncultured Prevotella sp. (assembly GCA_934120735.1). Taxonomy (GTDB): domain Bacteria; phylum Bacteroidota; class Bacteroidia; order Bacteroidales; family Bacteroidaceae; genus Prevotella. The sequence goes on along the minus strand of CAKOVA010000024.1, from coordinate 9,704 downwards.
GTTCCAACTCATAGCCTGCTGCAATGATTTTCTTGCTATAAGTGATGCACTCGGTGTACTTCTTCTGCCCCACATAGGTTTCAGCATTGAGGTACAAACGCGACAGGGCAGCCCATGCGGCAGCCTTATTGGCATTGCCATAATTCTTGTTCCAGCCTACAACAGGAGCTGCAAGATCCTTTTCGCATTCCAGCAATTCTTTCTCTACATATTTATAAAGGTCTTCCTTCATAATTTGTTGTGGACGCTCACTACCTATCGTACTATTCTCATCAAAGAAAGGATAGTTACGATACAGGTCAAGGGCGTACATGTAGTTGAGCGCACGCAGGAATCGAGCTTCGGCTCTGTAACCCTTGATTGTTTGCTTAACCTGCTCGTTACAACCGCGGCTACTCAGTTTGTCGTCGGTGGTCTCACGAAGAAAAGCATTCGCCAAGCTGATTTGATAAGCTAAACGATAATACGATCCCTTGATCCATGGGCTCGACGAATCCCAAGCGAGGTGGTTAAACTCAGGGATACCGGGGTCGTTCCATGCACAGTGCGCCATGTCGGATGCCAGTTCCTGCATGTTCCACAATACGCGTATGAAAGAAGCCTGCGAACCTCCATCGATTCCTTTGACATCTTGTTCGGCGTCACCACCTTTGTTTCCACCTATCACCATGCCCGCATAAATCTTGGCAAGGCTCTCGGTGTAAGCATTGATGTCGGCCTTGAATACCACGTTGGATACCAACTCGTCCTTGTCCAGAGGCTGAGTGTCCAAGTCGTTTACGCACGATGTCGTTCCCAACAACGCTCCTGTGAGGAGCAAGAACAACGATTTTTTGATATGATATGTTTTCATTTTATACTTGCTATTTAGAATTTGAAATTGAAACCGAACATAAACGAGATAGGTCTTGGATAGATCTTGTTGTCTATACCCTCCCCGCTGATTTCAGGGTCAATGCCGCTGTAGTTGGTGATGACAAACGGGTTTTGCACGGTGAAATACAGACGTGCGGACTGCTTGTCATTGAACAGCTTGTTGAAAGTGTAGCCGAGCGAGATGTTGTCCATGCGGAGGAAGTCGGCTTTCTGCACATAGTAGCTGCTGCGGTACTGTCCAGTGTGGAAGTTCTTGTTGGCAGCAGAGTTGAGGCGATTCTTCAAGAAGCCTGTCTGGTCGTACATCTGCGAACCGTCCCATGCCTCACGGTTAGACTGTGTGTTGTTGTACACATAGTTGCCAATGCTCGAGCGAAGGGCGAATGACAAATCCCAGTTCTTGTAATTCATCTGCGATGTCAAACCCATGTACACATCAGGAGCCGATTTCTTGTAAGGAATTAGGTCGCCCTCATCAATCTTATTGTCGTTGTTCTGGTCTACATAAGCCCCTTCAATAGGAGTACCCTTCTCGTCATACATCTGCTCGAACACATAGAACGAGTTGTATGGCTTGCCAACAGCGTTGATTTGAACATTATAACCCGTTGCGCCATCGATACCACCATGAATCACGCCCTTGTATTTAGGATCGTCGTTGAAGGTAAGTTTGGTGATGGTATTCTTGTTGTACGACACGTTGTAACCCAGTGTCCACTGGAAATCCTTGGTTGTAATGGGGTGTGCGGTCAACGAGAGTTCCACGCCTTTGTTTTCCAACGTACCCACATTGGTCAATATCTCATTGCTGTAGTTGGTACCTGCAGGTGCCGTTACGGTATTCAACAAGTTGTTGGTCTGGCGGAAATAGAAATCCAATGCTCCCGAGAGTATCCCCTTGAAGATGCCAAAGTCAAGTCCCACATTATAGGTTGTGGTTTCCTCCCACTTCAAGTTTTCATCGTATGCCAACGGAGCAATCAGACGTATGCGCTTGTCACCGAAATAATAATTGGCGCCAGCCTGTGAATAAGCGTAGCGTGCCATGTAGGGGTAATCACCGCTACCAAGGTTCTGCTGACCTGTCACACCATAACCCAAACGCAGTTTCAAGTCGTCGAGCCAGCGTACGTCTTTCAAGAAAGCCTCTTCGTTGATACGCCAAGCCAATGCTGCCGATGGGAACAGACCCCAGCGATTGTCCTTGCTGAAGCGTGAGGAACCATCGTTACGCAATGTGAATGTCAAGAGGTAGCGGTCTAACAAGGTGTAGTTCACACGTCCGAAGAACGACACGAGGTAGTTCTCGGTGCTGAAATCATCCTCGCCCTTGTAGAACTCTTTGCCATATTCCTTTGCCTTGGCAGCTGAATAGGGATACTTGGTCCATTCAGAACGATAGAAGTGTTGCCATGAATAACCAGCCATGGCATCAATGAAGTGTGCGCCAAGTGTCTTGGTGTAGTTCATGTAGAACTCCAACAGGGTGCTACGCTTGAGCTGCCAGTAGCTGCTGTTCTCACCAAATCCTTTCTTGAAATTGCCCCAAGTCCACGACATGGGAGAGTTGTCTACGGTTATCACGTCGCCTGTTCCCTTAGAAACGTCATATCCCAAGTTGAGGTTCGCACGCAGGTCGGGCAAGAAATGGAATTTATAGTCGAACTGTGCGTTACCGATACTGCGGTACACTTTTGACTTGTCGCTCTTATCAGTAAGTATGGATACAGGGTTAGCCAAAGCAATGTCGATGGGTTTTCCCTTATCGTTGAGGTACATGAAGTAGCCGTTGCCATATTCAGACCCTTTCATATAGATGGGCTGTGTGGGGTCGTACTGCGTCGCCATGCCCAAGGAACCGAGGTCTGCAAAACGGTTGGTGTTGTAGATACCCTTGAGGTTCAATTGAACAGTGAGGTGTTTGTCGAAGAATTGTGGATTCAAGTTGATAGCACCAGTGAAGCGTTCCATGTTGGATGTCTTCACAATACCGTTCTCATTAGTATAACCTACCGACACACGATAAGGCAAGTTAGCCACCGCACCCGACACATTGATGTTGTGGTCGGTGCTAACCGATGTGCGCAATACTTCTTTCTGCCAATCGGTGTTACTCGTACCAAGAGCCTTAGCTTGCAGACTTTCCTTACCAAACTTAGACACAACAAAGTTCTTGAAGTCGTTTGCCGACATCACATCCACCTCCTTGGCACTGGTGCTCACCTTGACAGAACCGCTGTATCCAACTTGAATGCCACCAGCTTTTCCTTTCTTGGTGGTGATAAGAATCACACCATTCGATGCGCGCGAACCATAGATAGCTGTTGCCGATGCGTCTTTCAACACCGTCATGGTAGCGATGTCATCAGGGTGAACAGTACTCAAAGGATTGGCCATACCGTTGATGCCGCCATCGTCTACGGGTACACCATCGATTACCACCAACGGGTTATTGGATGCTGACATAGACGAACCGCCACGAATACGTATCGTTGCACCAGCACCCGGTGCGCCACCGTCAGTGATAACGCTCACACCAGCAGCCTTACCTACCAACATATCGGTGGCAGAGGTAACGGCTCCTTTTACCATTTTCTCTGCATTCAAGGCAGTAACACTACCCGTCAAGTCGTTTTTCTTCACTCGTCCGTAGCCAATCACCACCACTTCGTTGATCGACTCACCTTTGGCTTCTTTCAGAGTAATAGTCATCTTGGCGGTTGCTGGTGCCTCAAAGACATCGTAACCAATGTAACTGACAGAGACCATGTCGCCTGTGTTAGCGTTGATGGTGAAGTTTCCGTCAAAGTCTGTCACCGTACCTCCCGTCTGTCCCACTACTCTAATGGTAGCGCCGATAATGGGTTCGCCGGTTTCATCCTTCACATGTCCTTTCACGGCAATCTGCTGTGCAAAGGCACTTGCTGAAATGAACAACACACAGATGAGTGTGAGCATTCTCAGCGGTAATGAAATTTTTACCTGCTTCATCTTTTTTGTTTTTAGTTAATGTAATATAATCAATTTAATATATCGCTTAGGTCGTGTTCCCTGATGTTCATGGCCTGTCGTGACTCATGCGTTTGTTCCTTCCACATGAAGGCCAGGGAAATGCTATGAGGAGACTTGATGTTTCTCTTATCTTTCTGGTTAGTAGCTCCTCTTGCGTGCAAAGTTAGTATTGCTTAACCTTTAACATACTATTTTTCCTGTAAATTCGTTGTTTTAGTAACGCAAACGTTTGCATGGAAGATTTGATTAGAAATCAAAGACTTGCTTTCCTGCATTCTCAGGTTTTGCATACATTTGTATCACTAATAACAACCTAAATGGATATTTTGTCACCGCTCACAATGAAAGACATTGCAAAGGAACTGGGGGTTTCTATTGCAACGGTCTCGCGTGCGTTGAAAGACAACCCGAGCATCAGCAAAGAACAACGGGAAAAGATACAGACCTACGCGCGCGAACATAATTTCTATCCCAACGTCATCGCCGAGTCGCTGCGCAACAGCAAGGTGAAACCGATGAGAGTCATTGGCGTCATCGTTCCCCAACTGTCACATTTCTACTTCTCCAGCATCCTCTCCGGCATCGAAGAGGAAGCCAGTGCCCGCGGCTATCGCATCATGGTGGCGCAGAGCAATGAGAAGTACGATCGCGAAGTGCGCATCTGCCAGGATTACTTTGAGAGCAAAGTGTGCGGCGTCATCGTCTCACAAGCCAAGGATACCATACGCTATGAGCATTTCCAGAAACTGATAAACCACGGCATGCCACTTGTGTTTTACGACCGTATTTGTACGGGCGTGGAATGTAGTCGAGTGGTGGTGGATGACTACATGGGTGCCTTCAACGCAGTCACGCACCTCATACAGACTGGCTGCCGGCGCATTGCTTACTACGGCACACTGATGACCATGGAGATTTCCAAGAACCGTTACAACGGCTACCGTGATGCCATCACCAAGTACGGACTGAAGGCTGACGACCGTTTTTTCCGAATCTGCGACAACCGCGCCGACGCTGAGCTAATCACCCCCGAGCTTCTAAGCCAGGAGGAAGCCCCCGATGCTTTCTTCGCTGTGAACGATGACACGGCTGTGGGCATTCTTTACGCTGCGAAGCGCATGGGGTATCGGGTGCCCGAGGATATCTCCATCTGTGGTTTTACCAATGGTGACCGTGCCAAGGCCTGCGACCCCATGCTCACCACCGTAGAGCAGCGTGGCGTGCGGGTAGGTGAAGAAGCGGCTAACATCCTCATTTCTCGTGTGGAGGGTTTCATCCCACCTGACAAGATTGAAAAGAGAATCGTCAGAACAAAACTCATTATCAGGGGAACAACGAGATAAGATATAGTTTTAGTTGACAAGTTGACGAGTTGACAAGTTGACGAGTCAATAGATTGATTAGTTGACAAGTTAACAAGTTGACAAGTTGACGAGTTGACGAGTCAATAGATTGATTAGTTGACAAGTTAACAAGTTGTCAAGTTAATGCTTAACAAAAGCGATTCACAACAATACATTACTTGATAAGTTATCAACCGTCGAATAAAATACTATCAACTCGTAAACTCGTAAACTTGTCAACTCGTAAACTAATAAAGCTATTAACTCGTAAACTCGTAAACTTGTCAACTCGTAAACTAATAAAACTATTAACTCGTAAACTCGTAAACTAATAACTCGTAAACTAAAAAACTATATGAATGAATTAAAAAAGAAGCCCGACATGAGCTTTTGGAAACTTTGGAATTTAAGTTTCGGATTTTTCGGTGTACAGATTGCGTACGCTTTGCAGAGTGCAAACATCTCACGCATCTTTGCTACATTAGGTGCGGACCCACACAATCTTAGTTATTTTTGGATATTACCTCCCTTGATGGGCATTGTTGTGCAACCCATCATTGGCACTTGTTCAGACCGCACATGGACCAGATATGGGCGTCGCATTCCCTACTTATTCATCGGAGCGGCGGCTGCTGTACTGGTAATGTGCCTGCTCCCACAGTCTGGCTCATTCGGCATGACGGCATCGGTGGCGATGATTTTCGGACTTGTCATGCTCATGTTCCTCGACACCTCTATCAACATGGCGATGCAACCCTTTAAGATGCTCGTGGGTGATATGGTGAATGAAAAACAGAAAGCCAAAGCGTATTCCATCCAAAGTCTGCTGTGCAATGCAGGTTCACTGGTGGGTTACCTGTTTCCATTCTTCTTCGCATTGTTGGGTATCGCCAATACAGCCCCCAAGGGTGTGGTTCCCGACTCGGTCATCTACAGTTTTATTGTTGGTGCTGGCATTCTGATTCTCTGTGTTGGTTACACCGTTTCCAAGGTAAGGGAGTGGCCTCCAAAGGAATATGAACAATACAATGGTAGCTTGAAAGTTGAAACAGAGAAGAAAGAAAACTGGATAACGCTACTCAAACGTGCTCCTTCTACCTTTTGGAAGGTAGGCATCGTGCAGTTCTTCAGTTGGATCGCCTTCATGTACATGTGGACCTATACGCACGGCACCGTAGCCGCCAACGTTTGGGGTACCACCGACATGGCCAGCGAGGGAGCACAAGAGGCCGGCAACTGGGTGGGCGTATTGTTCGCCGTGCAGGCCATTGGCTCCGTGCTATGGGCACCGTTGCTCCCCAAACTCGGCAGCAGAAAGACCGCCTATGCCCTCAGTTTGGTATTGGGAGCCATAGGTTTTGCCGCTTGTACCGTGATACACGACCAGTACTTATTGTTCATTCCGTTCCTACTCATTGGCTGCGCATGGGCTGCCATGTTAGCCATGCCTTTTACCTTTGTCACCAACGCCTTACAAGGTTATGGACACATGGGGGCTTACCTCGGCTTGTTCAATGGTACCATCTGTATCCCGCAAATCATTGCTGCAGTCATAGGAGGCACACTCCTCAGTATGGTGGGGTCGGTGCAAAGCCACATGATGTTCGTTGCGGGCATCTCACTGTTACTGGGTGCCGCCGCTGTATCGCTGATCAAGGATGTCAAGGACTGACATCAGTTAGGAAGTAGTTGTTGCAGAATTAGCTGTTAGCAGCTAACGCTCTACCACAGTGGTCACATCCACCTTCGGGAACAAATTGTTGCAGCAAGTTTACATCCGCTCTAAGGAACGCCATTTAATCCCTCACACATGGGTGTCCGACACGATGAAACGGTGCTGGATAAGTGTCAAAAATATTGACATGCACCCTCAATACTCGCGTATTTGCAAGCAACCAGTAGGTTGACGGCAAATACGCGAATTTTGTATATCGCTCATTATCAAGATATTGTATATGACGAGCATTTTCGGTCGGCAGCAAACTCCATGCTATTGACTGGCAAAAGCATAGAGTTTGCAGGTCAACCTCTATCACTTTTCTCGTCAAAAACATTGCTCTGTGCAGCCAAACTCTATGCTTTTGGCCCGACAAGGTGTAAAAACCGACCTTTAAAAGATTAAAAGCACCCTCTTGAGAAGCTAGAATGAGAATTTTAAAATGACCAAATAATCTAACAAAACCCTCCTTCAAAACACCTACATTTGGAAGCAGAAAATAGTATTAGTGCAAACGATTGCACAATGTTTTTCCAATAATTAGACTTCTAAACCAACTTCACCTTACTTATTATTTATACATTTGCATATATTAAGTACCAAACCTAAAGTAAACCAACTACTACTCCTTAGTTTATGAATCTATTATTTAACATTGAATACAAAACAGTTTTTGGGGAAGACCTCATCTTGAATGTAGTGAATGATGGTCAGCCTGCAGACGGGCTTTATACCCCTTATAGAATGTACACCACCGATGGACTGCACTGGCAGTGCGACCTCAAGCTGTCTTCCACTGAAGAGCAAAATTCCCTTTGCTACTACTACTCGGTAGAATGTGACGGTAAGGTAACCCGCAAAGAATGGACCACTCTTACCCACCAGCTTGACCTCACGGCAGCCAAAGCAAAGCAATACCATGTGTACGACCACTGGATGCAGATACCAGAAGACTCGTACCTGTACTCTTCGGCTTTCACCGACTGCCTTCACCGCAGCACATTGCAAGCCCTGCAGCCCACGGCTTACGACAAGACGGTGCGTATCATTGTACGTTCTCCACAACTCAAACCCGACCAATATTTAGTGCTGTCGGGCGACACCGAGGCCTTGGGCGAGTGGAACATCAGCAAAGCACTGACCATGACCCAGCACCAGCACAACGAATGGGTGGTAGACGTGGACGCTGAAACACTGAGCGAGCAGCACATAGAACTGAAGTTTGCTGCCCTGTCGTATAGCCTTCCCACGAACGAACCCATGTGGGAACCGTGCTTCAACCGCACCATTGACGTACCCAAGCTCAACCGTGGCGACGTGGTGGTGTACCACTTGGATCAGGCTTTCATGCCCATGCCCAACACAAAGGTGGCTGGAACGTTAGTACCTGTATTCTCACTACGCAGCAAAGGCAGCTTTGGCGTGGGCGACTTTGGCGACCTCAAGGCAATGATCGACTTTGTGGAAGCCACCGGACAGCACGTTCTTCAGTTGCTGCCCATCAACGACACCACAGCCACCTACACCTATACCGACTCTTACCCTTACAGCTGCATCAGCGTGTTTGCGTTGCATCCGCTCTATTGTGACTTGCGCCAACTGCCCAAACTCAACGACAAGGCGCAACAAGCGCAATTTGACACATTGCAAGAAGAGCTGAACTGTCTGCCACAGATCGACTATGTGCGCGTGATGAAAAGCAAGATGGATTTCTTACAGTTACTCTTCAAGCAAGAGGGCAAACGCACCATGGGAACCAAGGCGTACAAGGCGTTCTTCGAAAAGAGCGCCCGCTGGCTGGTGCCTTACGCACAGTTCTGCTACCTGCGCGACCAATACGGCACGGCAGACGCTACACAATGGCCCGACCACCACACATGGAACGAGGCAGACCGCAAGGCGTTAAGCACCCCAAGCAACAAGGCATATCAACAAGTAGCGTTCTACTACTTCGTGCAGTTTGTGCTATACACCCAAATGAAGGAGGCGCACGCTTATGCGCAAAGCAAGCGCATCGTACTCAAAGGTGACGTGCCGATTGGTGTGAGTCGCCACGGCTGCGACGTTTGGGTAGAACCCAAATACTTCAACATGGACGGACAGGCAGGTGCGCCACCCGATGATTTCTCCGTAAACGGACAGAATTGGGGGTTCCCCACCTACAACTGGGATGAGATGTTGAAAGACGGATGCGCATGGTGGGAACGCCGTTTCAAGAACATGGCAGAGTTCTTCGACGCTTACCGCATCGACCACGTATTGGGATTCTTCCGCATTTGGGAAATACCCATTAGTTGTGTCAACGGCTTGTGCGGTCAGTTTTCGCCATCGTTAGGCATGTCGCGCGAGGAGATAGCATCCTACGGACTCAACTTCCAAGAAGATTTATTTACGAAGCCTTATGTCCGCAACTGGGTTATTGATAGGGTGTTTGGTGAACATCAGGAAGAAGTCATCGCCAAATATCTCAATCATATTCACGATGACGTGTTTGAGCTGAACGAGCATTTCAATACCGAGCGCAAGATTGAAGCTGCCTTCGAGGGGCAAGAAATGGACGAGAAGAACACATGGATACGCGACGGATTGTATGCGCTTGCCAACGATGTGTTGTTTGTTCGTGACAAGAAAAATCCTCACCTGTTCCACCCACGCATCACGGCACAATTCAACTTCATTTACGAAAGTCTGTGGGATGTGGACAAACAGGCGTTCAACCGTTTGTACAACGAGTACTACTATCGCCGCAACAACCA
>CAKOVA010000023.1 GCA_934120735.1 uncultured Prevotella sp. | reverse complement strand
ACTAAGTTACTAAAAATCAACGTTATGTACAACTTTTTGCTCATATTTATCAACTTAAATTAATTCCGCCAACGGGTTTAATCAATAAAAAAATAAAAATTTTTTGTGGATATAAAGATTATGTACTACCTTTGCAAAGGATAACAATGCGGCAATAGCTCAGTTGGTAGAGCACAACCTTGCCAAGGTTGGGGTCGCGAGTTCGAGTCTCGTTTGCCGCTCTTTTTTTTACACTTTTAGAAAGTCATCATTTTTGTTAGTCAAACCTAAGAAAGTGGATCCTTTCGTTGGCAAGCAATAGAAGATGACGATATGAATGATTTGCCGCAATGGTGGAATTGGTAGACACGAGGGACTTAAAATCCCTTGGCCAGTAATGGCTGTGCGGGTTCGAGTCCCGCTCGCGGCACACTAAAACAAAAAATGATTACTATGCGCAAAAATCTCATCTTTATTTTATCTGTTTGCTCTGTGTTGGCATTCACCTCATGTTCTAAAATGGGGCCGTTGTCAGCAAGCAATTTCACGGTTACACCAAACCCGTTGGAAACAAAAGGCGGTGAGGTAGCTGCCACCATCAACGGTGTTTTTCCTGAAAAATACATGAAGAAAAACGCTGTTGTGACAGTGATTCCCGAGCTAAGATATGGAAATGGTCAGGTTACCAAAGGGGCTGGGTCTACGTTTCAGGGCGAAAAAGTGCTGGGAAACGATCAGATGATTTCTTATCGTTTGGGCGGTCGTTACACCATGAAGACGACGTTTGATTTCGTACCCGAGATGCAGAAAAGCGACATGTACCTTACTTTCAGTGCTCGCAGGGGCAATAAGAAAATCAATATTCCGGCCGTGAAGGTGGCCGAAGGCGTGGTTGCCACATCCGAACTGTACAAGCGACTGCTGCTGAGTGACGGCGGTTGCATCGCTCCCGATTCATTCCAGCGTGTCAATGCGCGGAAGCAAGAGGCCAACATCAAGTTCTTGGTGAACCAAGCTAACTTGCGCCGGAGTGAATTGAAGAACAACTCGGTTCAGGAGTTCGTTGCCATGTTGAAGCGTATTAACGCCGATCGCGAGAAATTGAACATCCGCAACGTTGAGGTTCAGGCTTATGCATCACCAGAAGGTGGATTCAGTTTCAACGACAAGTTGGCTGGCAAGCGCCAGAATACTTCAGAGGCTTACGTTAAATCGCAGCTGAAGCAGACGGGCGTGGCCACTGGCATCGACGCTCACTACACCGCACAAGACTGGGATGGTTTCCAGAAATTGGTTCAGGCCAGCAACATTCAAGACAAGGATGTTATCCTGCGCGTGCTGTCCATGTATAAGGATCCCGAGCAGAGAGAGCAGCAGATTCGTAACATGAGCGAGGCTTTCCGCGAGTTGGCAGACGGCATCTTGCCCGAGTTGCGTCGTTCTCGTCTGATTATTAACTATGAGACCATCGGCAGAAGTGATGAGCAGATCAAGGCACAGTATGCCACCGATGCAACCAAACTCAGTGTAGATGAAATGCTCTATTATGCCACTTTGGAAGACAACATCGCCAAGAAGGAAGAAATCTACAAGCGCACGGCAGAATATTATGACAAAGACTATCGGGCTATGAACAACCTTGCAACCTTGGCATTCATGAAGGGTGACGAGATGGAAGCCACCCGTCATCTCGAGCGCGCCTTGCGTGTTAATCCGCAAGCTCCTGAGGCTTTGGCTAATCTGGGTATCATGGAACTGGTTAACGGCAACGTGAAAGAGGCCGAGGTCAGCATCGCCAAGGCGCTGGGCGAACAGAATATAAACGTGGCTATCGGTAGTTTGAATCTGGCAAAGGGCAATTTTGCACAAGCAGAGAAAGACTTCGAAAATGTTAACAGCAACAGTGCGGCCCTTGCACAGTTGATGAACAAGAACTATGCCGCAGCAGCTGCTACGCTGGACAAGGTAGCAAACCCCAATGCTTTGACCGATTATCTGCACGCCATCGTGGCTGCACGCCGTGGTAACAAGTTTGCTGCAGAATCTTATTTGAAAGAGGCTTTGAAAAAAGACCCCTCATTAAAGGCATACGCTGACAACGATTTAGAATTGTCTATCTTGAGATAAGGCAACTGTTTGCTATGAAGCATATTGCCTATTTCTTTTGGCTCACCTTGGTTTTGATGTCGTGCGGTACCGACAGCCATCATTTTAAACTCGATGGCCGGCTGCTGCATCTCAACCAAGGTGAGTTTTACGTTTACAGTCCCGATGGCATCATCGGTGGCATGGACACTGTCAAGGTGACGGGAGGGCGGTTCACATACGAGATTCCTTGCGAGAAATCAGGAACGTTGCTCATCGTGTTTCCCAACTTTTCAGAACATCCCGTCTTTGCTGTACCTGGTAAAAAGGTAGAGGTGAAGGGGGATGCTTCGCATTTGAAGGAACTGGAAGTGAAAGGAACGGATGACAACGAGCTGATGTCTAAGTTCAAGAAGAAGATTGCCAACGCATCTCCTCCGGAGGTATTGAAATACGTAGAACAGTTTGTGAACGACCATCCCAGCTCGGATGTGGGCAGGTATCTTGTTGCCAAGTACTTCCTCAGAACGCCAAAGCCCAACTACCCCAAGGCCAAACAGTTGGTGGACGTGATGGTGAAGAAGCAGCCCAAGAATGAGGCTTTGAGCCGGTTGCAACGACAACTCTCGGGAGGAAACGTGGTAGAAGGTGGCCGATTGCCATCCTTCTCGGTGACAGATGTGGACGGAAACGTGGTAACCAGTGCAGCTTTGAGTCAGGCTCCCCTGGCCGTTATCAATGTTTGGACATCGTGGAGTTACGAAAGTCTGGACATACAGCGGCGGCTTAATCAGTTTCAGAAGAAACATGCTGGTCGCCTCAAGGTGGTAGGACTATCGATAGACCCCAGCAAAAAAGCCTGCAAGAAGACGTTGGATCGCGACTCCATTCGTTGGTCGAACATCTGTGATGAGGCGTTGTTCGAGGGCAATCTTGTCCGTCAATTAGGCATTTCATCCATACCTTATAATATCATCTTGAAAAACGGACGCGTAGTAGCATGTGGACTTGACGCTCAGGCTCTCATGAAGAAGTTGGAAGAGTTGATCTAAAGCGACTTATCATGCTGGTTAAAACCTATTGTGCAGCTGTCAACGGAATGGAAGTGACAACTGTGACTATTGAAGTTAGTTTAACAAACGGCATCATGTACCATTTCACCGGACTGGGTGATGAGGCCGTGAAGGAGGGGCGTAGCCGTATTGCTGCCGCCATGCAGTTCAATGGTTACAAGTTTCCGCATGCTGACATCACGGTGAACATGGCACCGGCCGACCTTCGTAAGGAGGGTAGCAGCTTCGATTTGCCCTTGGCAATTGCCATCTTGGCTGCTAATGGCAGCATCGTTTCTGAGGTGCTCGACCAGTATATGATGGTGGGTGAGTTGAGTTTGGATGGTACCTTGCAGGCCGTTAAGGGCGCACTTCCCATCGCCATTCGTGCCCGTAAGGAGCATTTTAAGGGGTTGATTGTCCCCAAACAGAATGTGCGTGAAGCCGCGGTTGTCAACAATTTGGAGGTCTACGGCATGGACTCGATGGTGGATGTCGTGCAGTTTTTGACCGGTGCCAAGTCGTTTGAACCCACCGTCATTGATACCCGAAAAGAGTTTTACGAACACCAATATCGGTTTGACCTTGATTACAGTGATGTTCGAGGGCAGGAAAACGTAAAGCGAGCGTTGGAGGTAGCGGCGGCCGGAGGGCACAACCTCATCATGGTGGGACCGCCCGGAAGTGGAAAATCGATGATGGCCAAACGCCTGCCAACCATTCTTCCGCCTCTCACGTTGGCCGAAAGTTTGGAGACAACACAGGTGCACAGCATCGCAGGTAAGCTGGGTTCCGACATGTCATTGATTGCGCAGCGCCCATTCCGCGCCCCACATCATACCATCAGTGAGGTGGCATTGGTGGGTGGTGGGTCCACTCCGCAGCCGGGAGAGATTACGTTGGCCCATCATGGCGTTTTGTTCTGTGACGAGCTTCCCGAGTTTAATAAATCCACGTTGGAAGTGTTACGCCAACCATTGGAAGACCGGAAAATTACCATATCGCGTGCGAAGTACACCATTGAATACCCTTGTAGTTTCATGTTTGTAGCGTCGATGAATCCCTGTCCGTGTGGTTATTATGGCGATCCCACGCATACATGTGTCTGTACTCCCGGTCAAATCCAGCGATACCTCAACAAAATTAGCGGTCCATTGCTCGACCGCATCGACATACAATGTGAAATCACGCCCGTGCCTTTCAAGGATATTTCCAAGGCAGCTCCTGGAGAACCCAGTGCCAATATTCGTGAACGCGTTATTGCGGCCCGTGCCATTCAGATTGAAAGGTATAAAGACTGCAAAGGAATTTATTGCAATGCGCAAATGACGGAGCGCATGATTCATCGCTTTGCCGAACCCGATGCCGATGGAATCAACATGCTCCGCATGGCGATGGAACGGCTGAGTTTGTCGGCTCGGGCCTACAATAGAATTCTGAAAGTGGCCCGTACCATCGCAGATTTGGAGGGTAGTGAGCATGTCAAGACCGAACATTTGGCTGAAGCTATAGGCTATCGTAGTCTGGACAGAGGTGACTGGGCTGAGCGATAGCGCGGCAAGATGTAGTTTTAACTACTCCCATTATTTTGCTATCTCTTCGATTTATCGTAATTTTGCATGAAGAAATATTAAAAAACAGCTATACTCATGGAGGAGAAAAAATTTAAGCGAACAACCGTTACGGCCGCTTTGCCATACGCAAACGGTGGAGTTCATATCGGTCATCTGGCTGGCGTTTATGTGCCGGCCGACATCTATGTGCGTTACTTGCGCCTGAAAAAGGAAGATGTTATCTTCATCGGTGGCAGCGACGAGCACGGGGTGCCCATCACTATCCGTGCCAGAAAAGAGGGAGTAACGCCGCAAGATGTGGTGGATCGCTATCATTCGTTGATTAAAAAGAGTTTCGAGGAGTTCGGAATCAGCTTCGACATCTATTCCCGAACTACTTCAGAAACGCATCATAAACTGGCTTCTGATTTCTTTAAGAAGTTGTACGAGGAAGGGAAACTGTTGGAACAAGAATCCGAACAGTATTATGATGAGGAAGCTCATCAGTTCTTGGCCGACCGCTATATCACGGGCGAGTGTCCCCATTGTCACCATGAAGGAGCCTATGGCGACCAGTGTGAGCATTGCGGCAGCGACCTTTCACCCATGGAATTGATTAATCCAAAGTCGGCGGTAAGCGGTTCAAAGCCGGTTATCAAGAAGACCAAAAACTGGTATTTGCCGCTCAACGAGTACCAAACATGGCTCAAGAAATGGATTCTCGAGGGTCATCAAGAGTGGCGATCCAATGTGTATGGCCAGTGTAAGAGTTGGTTGGACCTTGATTTGCAGCCTCGTGCCATGACGCGTGACCTTGATTGGGGAATCCCTGTTCCTGTAGAAGGAGCCGAAGGCAAGGTGCTTTACGTTTGGTTCGACGCCCCTATCGGGTACATATCGAATACCAAAGAACTCTGTGAGAACGATCCTGAACGCTGGGGATCATGGGAAAAATGGTGGAAAGACCAAGATACCCGACTGGTACACTTTATCGGTAAGGATAATATCGTGTTCCATTGTCTGATTTTCCCCACGATGTTGAAAGCCCATGGTGATTACATCTTGCCCGACAACGTGCCGGCTAACGAGTTCCTCAACCTGGAGGATGATAAGATATCTACCACTCGCAACTGGGCTGTTTGGTTGCACGAATACTTGGTTGACCTTCCTGGTAAGCAGGATGTGCTGCGCTATGTTCTCACGGCCAATGCGCCGGAAACCAAGGATAACAACTTTACTTGGAAAGATTTTCAAGAACGTAACAACTCGGAATTGGTGGCCATCTACGGCAATTTCGTGAACCGCGCATTGCAGTTGACCAAGAAATATTTCGAGGGAGTGGTGCCTCCATGCGGCGAATTGCTCGATGTTGACAAGCAAGCGCTTGATGAATTCAAGGATGTGAAGAACAAAGTGGAGGGCTATCTCGATGCGTTCAAGTTCAGAGAGGCACAGAAGGAAGCCATGAACCTGGCCAGAATCGGCAACAAATACATGACTGAATGTGAGCCATGGAAAGTTTGGAAGACCGATTCTGAGCGTGTGAAAACCGTTTTGTACATCTCATTACAGTTGGTTGCCAACCTCGCCATCGCGTTCGAACCATTCTTACCGTTCTCTTCAGAGAGGCTTCGTCGCCTCATTAAGATGGATACTTGCGACTGGAATTTGTTGGGGAACCATGACTTGTTAAAGGCTGGTCACCAGCTGGCTGAACCTGAATTGCTTTTTGAGAAGATAGAAGACGAGACCATTGAGTTGCAACTTAAAAAGTTGGAAGATACGAAGAAGGCCAATGCCGCTGCCGCCTACACGGCTAAACCCATCAAACCGACGATTGATTTCGCTGATTTTGAGAAGTTGGATATCCGTGTTGGGCATATCAAACACTGTGAACGTGTGAAGAAAGCCAATAAGTTGCTGAAGTTTACCATCGATGATGGTTCGGGGACAGACCGTACCATTGTCAGCGGTATCGCCAAGTTCTATGAGCCAGAAAGCCTCATTGGCAAGGATGTTTGCTTCATTGCCAACCTGGCTCCGCGCAAGTTGATGGGCATAGAGAGCCAGGGTATGATACTTTCCGCCGAGGACTTTGACGGTTCGCTTAGCGTCTCGGCCATTGAACATCCTGTCAAACCAGGTAGTCAGGTGATGTAGAGAGCCTTTCATGGGCATGCATCATCGGGATGAACCCCCATCTGTTGCCGCTCGTTTGGCCACATTTCGTCGAGCTTGAAAACAGTTTTAAAATCATGGAGCAGCTATTGCATTATTGTTGGAAGCATCGCCTGTTTCCATTACGGCAACTCACTACCACTGACAACCAAGCGTTGGAAGTGATAGATGTGGGGCTGCATAATGCCAATTCGGGTCCTGATTTTCTCAATGCTAAAGTTAAGATAGGCAACACGGTGTGGGTGGGTAATGTGGAAATACACGTCAGGACGAGCGACTGGTATGTGCATCGCCACGAGCAAGATGCGGCTTATAACAATGTGATACTGCACGTCGCGGGTGAAATTGATGGGGAAGTAAAAACCGAGAGTGGTCGTGTTGTGCCCCAGTTGCAGCTTTCTGTGCCAGCTTCGGTTGCGCAACATTACGAACAATTGCAGACCATTGACACCTATCCGCCGTGCTACGAGATTATTCCCAACCTGTCAACCTTGACGATTCACGCATGGATGTCGGCCTTGCAGACAGAGCGTTTAGAACAAAAAACGCATGACATCGAACGCCGTTTGCAGCAGTGTGACGGTGATTGGGAGGCGGCTCTCTTCATCACCTTGGCCCGCAACTATGGATTTGGCATCAATGGAGAGGCCTTTGAACAGTGGGCAAGGTCGATTCCGTTGCACGCTGTGGATCATCATCGCGATGACCTGTTTCAGATAGAGGCGTTCTTTATGGGGCAAGCCGGATTGCTGGAGCGTTATCTTATCCCGCAAAAATATCACGAAACGATGGATGAAGAGGGCTATTTTGAACGTCTGCGAACAGAATATCTCTATCTGCAACGAAAGTTCTCGCTACATCCTATCGATGGAAAAATGTGGAGATTCTTGCGATTGCGCCCGCAAAATTTCCCCTACATCCGCATCGCACAGTTGGCTAATCTATACCATTCCCGTCGATTTGGATTGCGTAATTTGGTGGAAAGTGAGACGCTTGACGACTTAAAAGTAGCGATGAAATCGGCTGTTTCGCCTTATTGGGAAACTCATTATGTGTTTGGTTCGGTGAGTAGGAAGAGCGAAAAGCGGCTTTCAGAAGCGTCACTTAACGTTCTTCTCATCAACACCGCCATCCCTTTTTTGTTCGCCTACGGTCGGCACGAGTCGTCAGAATCGCTTTGTGAACAGGCCATTAATTATCTGGAACAGCTCAAACCAGAGCGAAACCACATCGTCACCATGTGGCAACAATGTGGCCTCGATGTGCAAAATGCAGGTGATACCCAGGCTTTAATCCAGCTCAAAACGCAATATTGTGACCGGAAAGAATGCCTTAGATGCCGCATCGGATATGAATATTTAAAAGGGAGGGAATATTGATTCGCCGTTAGTCAGTGACCCAAAACGGCTGACAAGGCTCGAAAAATCACAATTTTAAGAACTCAAAAACTCATAAACTCAAGAACTCATCAACTCAAAAATGAACTATATTTTCGAGACACGAATGGAAGTTCGCGACTATGAATGCGACATACAGGGTATCGTTAACAATGCCAATTACCTCCATTACATCGAGCATACGCGCCATTTGTTCCTCCGTTCGTTAGGCCTTAGCTTTGCCAAGATCCACGAACAGGGAATCGACGCGGTGGTGGCTCGCATGAACTTGCAATACAAAACGCCACTCAAGTGTGATGACATATTCATTTCTCGTTTGGCTTTGAAGAAGGAAGGCCTGCGCTATATTTTCCATCAGGACATCTTTCGGGAGCAGGATGATAAGCTATGTTTTAAGAGTGAGGTTGAGTTGGTGTGCCTCATTCATGGCCGTTTGGGGCATAGTGAGGAGTATGACCGTGCGTTTGCTAAATATCTATGAACATGACAGACCCACAAGAGATCATCAATACCATCGCTTTGACGCGCATCAACCATTTTCATCTCACGGGAATGGTTCAGTTGTATCGTAGGTTGGGCTCGGCGACAGCCGTGATAGAGCATCGACATGACATCCGAGAGGTGCTGCCCGATGCGTCGCCTAAGTTGGTGTCATCGCTTCAAAACGTAGATCAATACTTGCGCAGAGCAGAGGAAGAGCTGGAGTGGGACGTGTCAAATGGTGTCATGCCGCTTTGCATGAATGACGAAAACTATCCGCAACGGCTCAGGGAATGTGACGATGCACCGTTGATGTTGTTTTACAAAGGGTCGGTCAACCTGAACCAACGCCGTGCCATCAGCGTGGTAGGAACCCGACGAAACACCGTCTACGGAGAAGATTTAATTCGTCGGTTCATGGCAGAATTGCGACAGTTGTGTCCACAAGTACTCGTGGTAAGCGGCCTCGCTTATGGCGTTGACATCCTCGCTCACCGCCATGCTTTGCAGAATGGATACCCTACAGTGGGCGTTCTGGCACACGGATTGGATTATCTTTATCCACCCAGACATCGGCAAACAGCCGATGAAATGGTGCACAAAGGAGGATTGCTCACGGAGTTCCTCACGCAGACCAATGCGGACAAAGTGAACTTTGTGAGAAGAAATCGTATCGTAGCAGGAGTTTCTGATGCGTGTATCGTTGTAGAAAGTGCTGCCCATGGTGGTGGCTTAATCACCGCCAGTTTGTCTCGCACCTATAACAGAGAGGTGTTTGCCTTCCCCGGTAACGTGGGTAGCCCCTATAGTGAGGGATGCAACAACTTAATACGAGACAACGTGGCCGGGCTCATCAATCATGCCTATGATTTCGTTAAAAGCATGGGATGGGAAGATGATGCAAGGCTCAGTCGTGCCCATCACGAGGGAATTGAGCGACAGTTGTTTCCTGATTTATCGGCTGAGGAACAGCAAATTGTTGCCGTGTTGCAGAAAAACAACGACTTGCAAATCAACATGCTGAGTGTGCAGGCGGGCATTCCCATCGCTAAACTCTCTGCCATTCTCTTTACTTTGGAAATGAAAGGCGTGTTGAAAGCCTTACCTGGTGGTATTTATCACTTGCTCATGGGTTGATAGGAATCTGCTCATGGGTTGACATCATTCATGCGCATTCTATGCCATGTCATTTAGGCTTGGCAGCTTAAAATAGATGAAATCAGAAACTTTTTTAGGAAAATGAAGATAGGAAACATAGACTTAGGCGTGCAGCCAATCTTGTTGGCTCCGATGGAAGACGTGACAGACATCGGTTTCAGGCAGTTGTGCAAGCGCTTTGGCGTATCCATGGTATATACCGAATTCGTCAGTGCTGAAGCACTTGTGCGGTCCATTCAAGCCAGTTTGAACAAGTTAACCATTAGTGACGCCGAACGACCTGTAGGCATACAAATTTACGGAAAGGACGTTGAGTCCATGGTGGAAGCTGCCAAGATTGTTGAACAGGCTCATCCTGACGTGATTGACATCAACTTTGGATGTCCCGTTAAGAAGGTGGCAGGCAAAGGTGCGGGCGCTGGTATGCTACGTAACATACCGCTTTTGTTGGAAATAACCCGAGAGGTGGTCAAGGCGGTGCATACGCCTGTGACGGTAAAAACACGCTTGGGATGGGATGAAAACAATCTTATTATCACCGAATTGGCCGAACAACTGCAAGACTGTGGTATCCAAGCGCTGACCATTCACGGCCGCACACGCAGTCAGATGTACACCGGAAACGCTGATTGGACGCTGATTGGCGAGGTGAAAAACAATCCTCGCATCCACATTCCTATCATTGGCAACGGCGATATTACGTCGCCTCAGGAAGCCAAACAGGCTTTCGAGCGTTTTGGTGTAGATGCCATCATGGTTGGTCGGGCAGCGTTTGGGCAGCCTTGGATCTTTAAAGAAATGCGTGACTATCTCGACGGAAAACCTTACGATGCGTCTCTTGACATCAATAAAAAGATAGACATATTGAAGGAACAGCTGCACATCAACGTGTCGCGTATCGACGAATACCGGGGTATCTTGCATACCCGGAGGCATTTGGCAGCCAGTCCCATCTTCAAAGGCATCCCCGATTTCCGACAAACCCGCATCGCCATGTTGCGGGCATCTACCGTTGTAGAACTGGAAAACATTTTGGAAGCGTGCAGAAAACGATTAGTGGATGAACGCTAAGTTCTCTGTTTTAGAACATCGCCAATACGCTATCTTTGTCCAAATGGATAGTGCCAAGGGAATGTTTCTCGGTTGTTTATTTGTCCATCGTGCCTGTTCTTCTCTTGATATTCTGATCTGTTTTACAAGGCTATAGGGGTTCGTACCATCCCCTCATCCTCTTTTCTTTTTCCTCATTCCATAAATAAAAGCGGCATAACCTCGATGAGGTTGTGCCGCTCTTGTTAGTGGTTTATTGCTTTGTTCAGCGTTCCATGTCGTTATGATACAACGACAGCCTCTTCTTCTTGTTCTTTCTTGATTTTGCGTCCCAATACTATGTAAGCGATTGGTGATGCCAAGAAGATAGAACTGAGCGTACCTACGAGGACACCAATAATCATGGCAAAGGCGAAACTGCGAATGCTGTCAGCACCGAGGATGAAGATTGGAACCAACACAATCAATGTAGACACTGAGGTGTTGATGGTACGAGCCAACGTCTGGTTGATAGAATCGTTGAACGTCTTCTGTAAATCTTGTTTTGGATGCAGCTTCAAGTTCTCACGGATACGGTCAAACACCACCACCGAGTCGTTGATGTCGTAACCGATTACCGTTAGGATAGCACCGATAAACGTTTGGTCAATCTCCAAGGAGAAACCTATCCATCCGTAACATAACGAGAACAAGCCGACCACAATCGTCGTGTCTATAATCAATGCTGCAACTGAACCAATGGAGAAACCGATGTTGCGGAATCGCAGTAAGATATATAAGAAGATACATATCAGTGCAATCACAACGCTCTTGATGGCATTGTTCGTGATGTCCTTAGCGATGGATGGACCCACTTTAGAAGAACTGATGATTGATCCACCTTCGCGGATATCAGGGTTCTTGAATGCTTCTATGCTGGACTGTTTCACGAGTCCGGCTTTCTTCAAAGAGGTGTATAGAATCGTTTCTGCCTGATCATCCATCTGTGGGTCATTGCTTTCCAGATTGTAGTTGGTAGATACGCGGAAAGTTTTCCCATCGGTACCGATGGCAATCACGGTCGTGGTTGCGGGTTTGCCAGCATTATTACCTACTGTATTTTGGAATGCATTGTTCAAAGCGTTGCGTACCTCTTCCACATGTGTGTTCTTGTCAACCGTTACGACGTAGTTGCGTCCACCCGTAAAGTCAATGCTCTGGCTCAGACCACGAACAATAAAGCTGCCGATGCAAATGACGATTGCGATGGCGTAAATCGTGCCACTGGTCTTGAACATGCTCATGAATTTATAGCGTGTGTTCTGCATCATATTCTCTGAGATGCCCGTCCAGAACTTGAGGTTCAACCATTTGTCTTTGTTCAGCTTGTGCTCATAAACCAAACGTGTCAAGAACACGGCACTGAAGAACGAACAAGCCAGACCAATCAACCATGTGGTAGCAAATCCCTGAATGGGTCCCGTACCGAATATCAACAGGATAACACCCGTGATGGCTGATGTCAAGTTGGAGTCGAAGATGGCGCTGAAGGCGTTGCTGTAACCAGCTGCTACCGCCTGTTTCATATTCTTTCCTGCTCGCAGTTCCTCCTTGATGCGTTCGTATATCAGCACGTTGGCGTCGACGGCCGTACCCAACGTAAGCACCATACCGGCAATACCCGACATGGTAAGGGCGGCTTGAAACGACGTCAGAATACCCAAGGTGAAGAATACGTTCACAATTAAGGCGCAGTTGGCGATCATACCTGGGATGAAATTGTACATCACAATCATGTAAATCATCAACAGCACGAAGGCTATCACGAATGAGATGATACCTTGCTGGATAGACTGTGCACCCAGTGTAGGACCTACCACCTCTTCTTGTACGATGCGTGCAGGTGCAGGCATACGACCTGATTTCAGGGTGTTGGCCAAGTCTTTGGTGTCTTCAATGGTGAAGCTACCCGTGATAGACGATTGTCCGCCGTCAATTTGGACTTGGATGCGAGGAGAGGTGTACACCAATCCATCCAACACAATGGCCACAGCTCTGTCGATGTTGGCCTTGGTGATGGCTGACCAGCGACGTGCTCCGTCGGCATTCATGGTCATGGAAACCTCTGGTTTACCTGTCAAGTGGTCAAACTGGTCGGATGCGTCAACAATCACATCGCCTTCCAACGGAGCGCGTCCGGTGGTGGTTGTAATCTTCAAAGCATGCAGTTCGTAATAGTTTTTCACCTGCAATCCATCGGCTGGTTTGGCACTCCAAAGCAGTTTCAAATCAGCAGGAAGAATCTGCTTGGCAAGGTCTGAATGGATAATTCTATTCACTTCTGCGGTGTCGCGTACACTGGCATAGCCTACGAGGCTCAGTGCATTGCGACCTGTGGTACTCAAGATGGCCAACAGTGGGTGCTCTTTCTTGGCAGCAGCGATTTGTTTTTCATTCGAAACTTTTACGTCGCCTTGTTTCTTATCTTTCTTAAGTTGGAACTTAGGATCTGCTTTCTTAACGACTTTCTCTGCACTGGCTTCCGCAACGGCCTTGGTTGCAGTGGTGTCGGCAGCGGTTGTGTCTGCCACTTGTGTGTCGCCATTAGCCAGACGAGCGTCGAGTTGTGTCAGGTAAGGAATGATTTCTTCAGCGTTGAAAGTCTCCCAGAATTCGAGGTTGGCACTACCTTGCAACAGTTTACGCATACGTTCTGGCTCACGAATGCCAGGCATTTCAACCATGATGCGACCTTGTTGTCCCTCCAATTTCTGGATGTTCGGCTGAACAACACCAAATTGGTCGATACGCGTACGCACGACGTTGAACGAGTTGTCGATGGCCGATTGGGTTTCTTGGCGCAATGCTTTCTCTACCTCGGCGTCGGTGCTTTGTGGGTTCACCTTACCTTGCAGTTGCTGCGTGGCAAAGATTTCAGCCAATCTGTGGCCTGGTGCATTCTTCTTGTACGCTTTAATAAAGAGAGAGATAAAATCTTCCTGGCTGGTTTCTTCCTCTGCTCTTGCCTCTTTCATCGATTTCACGAATGCGGCATCTGTCTTGTGGTCAGCGAGCATTTCTACTACGTCAGGCACCGATATCTCCAGTATCACGTTCATACCACCTTTCAGGTCAAGGCCCAATCCGATTTGAGTTTCCAGACATCTTTGGTAAGAATAGATGCCCAGATACTTCACAGAGTCTTTGTACTCTTGTTGTGCAATCGGATCTTTCAGCTTTGCTGCTTGGCCATCGTAATAGCGAGTGGCTGCTGAAAATGACAAATAGAAGATGCTTGCAAGCGTCAGTAGGACAGCCGTTACAATTACAATTCCTTTGTTTTGCATTTTAATTTATTATTATTGATGATTGTTTTTTCACAACTTTTGATAGACGTGCAAAGATACTATTTTTTTGTTAGTACGAAAAATTTATGGCATTTAAATGCACATTTTTAAGCATTTGGAGCCTTTTTCAGCCAGCAATAGATAGGATAGTGGTCGCTTGCTTTTATTTTGTTGTCTACCTTACAGTTGTAAGGAGTCCAGTCTTTCGAGCACATCATATGGTCAATACGCACATAAAATCCACCAAGATGATAGGATATGCCAGGCCCATTTGCCGTCTCAACGTAGCAGTCGTGCAGTTGTTTGGCAATGGTACGGCGGGCATACGAATTGGGTCCGTCGTTGAAGTCGCCGCACAATATCACACTCTTGTCCCGATGTGCGGCGATGTATTGGGCGATGGCGTCGGCTTGCGCGGCTCTGATGCTTGATGCCTCTCCCAGTTTTTTAATGAGGGTTTTGGTGCTTATTTGGGCTGAGTCGCCCTTGATGTTTCCTTTGACAACGCCCTTGAAGTTGGCTTTGTCTTCTGGTGACAGACCAATGGACTCCAGGTGGTTGTTGATAACAATCACTGTGTCGCCATGAATGTTTAGATAGAAAGCCGTAGAGTGGTTGCCTTCGGAGGGATAGTTGATGTCTTCTTGACTGATGATGGGGTGACGGCTGTAGATATCCATGATGTCTCCTTTGTTCTTGGCGTGCGAACCGGCGTGGTAGGGGTATAGTGAATCCATCAGCGCTTTAGCCTTGTCTGTGTACTTACCCCATGCGTCTGACTCCTGAAGGCATACGATGTCTGCGCCTTGCTCTTTAATAAAGTTAAGCACGGGGTTATTCTCGTGTTCAAAACCGTTACCTCCAAAAAACCAAACATTGTAGGAAAGTACCTTGATGGCACCTTCGGGTGTCTGCTTAGGAAGGTTGATGGGGAAGTAAACCCTGATGGGTTGGTAGCATGCTAGAAATCCCAGCAGGGGAATCCAGACAAGTTTTAGGTGGAAAAAAATCCAGAAAACAAGAAATCCTAGATTGATACTGAGCATCACGGGGAGTAACAATCCCAGGTTGGCAAGCGAAGGGTGGAGGGCCGGATTGATTCGGTCGGCATAGCCAACCAGCAACATGGCGATGATGGTGGTGATGTTTGCTCCGGCAAAGAGCTGGAAGACAAACTGCTTGATAGCTTTTCCCATATCCCCCTTTGCTTAGTGGCGATTACTGCTGTCAAAGAGTTTTTGTTTCTCTTCTGCCGTCAAACTGTCGTAACCGCTCTTGCGAATCTTATCAAGTATCTTGTCTATTTCCTCTTGCTCACGCTGCTTTTGTGCGTTGTAATCCCAGTCGCTTTGGCGCTCGTTGTAGGCGTCATGCTTCGTGTTGTCAGCCTTCTTGTGCGTATGTTCTTCCCACTTTTCCCGCAAGTTGTCAAAGAATTGTTGCCCGTCAGACCGCGATGAGCCGCCGTAAGGATGGTGTTTCCAATAGCGAATCATGAAAAATCCGAATACCATACCACCCAAATGAGCGAAGTGGGCTACGTTTCCGCCGGTTGTGGTCAATGCCATCACCAGCGAAAGACCAGCGTAGAAAATCACGAACCACTTGGCTTTGATGGGGATGGGCAGCGGGAAGATGAAGATTCTCTCTTCTGGGAAAATCATGCCGAAAGCCAAGAGCAGCGCGTACACGGCTCCCGAAGCTCCCACGGTGGTCCATTTGTTGAGAAAGTCGCCCATGGCTATGCGCATTCCGTCGAACGACACACTGTCGTAAGCGGCGAGCCCTTCAACCATATAAGAACCGTATTGCGCCAGCTCTTGGAATAGACCGGCACCGATACCACACGATATGTAATAGAACAGAAACTTCTTTGGCCCCCACACGCGTTCAACCACACACCCGAACATCCACAAGGCAAACATGTTGAAAAAGATGTGTTCGAAAGAGGCATGCATGAACATGTAGGTCACTAATTGGTAAATCCGGAAATCGGAAGCCAAGAAGAAATGAAGTCCAAGAATATCATTCAGGTCTACCTGTGATCTAAATACGTACATGGCGGCAAAGGCCAAGACATTAATGATAAGCAGGTTCTTGGTAACTGTGGGTATACTGCGCATAGATAATTCGTTGTGTAAAAGTCTTTTTAATGTGTGCAAAATTACGAAAAAACTCCGTTATTTGGCATAAAATCGGTGATTTATCGGCTTTTTTTGAGCAAATCGTATAATTTTTCTTGTTTTTTGTTTGTTTTCTGAAATGTTTCACTTATATTTGTCCACAATTAACAGGTACATTGACTTTTATTAATCATTTTATAAACACAACAGTAATGAATAAAACAGAATTAATCGACAAGATTGCTGAAGCTGCAGGCATCAGCAAGGTAGCTGCGAAGAAGGCTTTAGATGCAACAACAGGTTCAATCAAGGAAGCTTTGAAGAAAGGTGACAAAGTACAGCTCATTGGCTTCGGTACTTTCAGTGTTTCTGAGCGTTCTGCTCGCGAAGGAATCAATCCTTTGACAAAAAAGAAGATCAAAATCGCTGCCAAGAAGGTTGCTAAGTTCAAGGCTGGTGCCGAACTTGCAGACGCTCTCAACTAATTTTTGTAGTTAAGACAAATAAAAAAGGTGATTTCCAATGTGAAATCACCTTTTTTATTTGTCTTTTGTTTGTTGTCCTAAGCGGATTCGAACCACTACAAACAGAACCAAAACCTGTTGTGCTACCATTACACCATAGGACAAGCATTTCAGTCTTCTCGTCGCCTTTTGAAGCTTCCTAAAAAGCGTCACTCGCTGAAAAGACGGTGCAAAGGTAATCGTTTTTTAGTCTACCGCCAAATTTTTACGTTGATATTTTTTTGGGGACGGCATTTTCTTTTGCTGCCATGAGGGTAATCTTTTCTGTGCGATTGGGTTTGGTTTGTATGGGGTGTAAGAACGTTTTCTGTCAATTAAAATGATAAAAATTTAACACTTCTCCACCACTCATTCTAGAAAAACCATACAGCCGAAAAACTGTGTTTTCTGCCGTTTCTCTCCAATGTCTATCGTTTTGAAGATTAAAGTCAATGAGTTGATGCCCGTAAAGCATTGACTTTTCCCTGAAAAGTGGCGATGAAATCGGTTGATTTTGCACGTTTTTTGGCAAAAAAGCACCTGATTCTCAGTCCTTATTTTGGCTGTTTTCTTATAAGTGCTTGTGAGTCAAAGGCATGTAAAAAGCTTCAAAATTCGCATATTTCTGAATAGTAGACCGTCTTGTTCAAAATAATCGAAGCATACGAAAGCAAATGTAAAATAATTTCTGAATTGATTCTTGCTTTTTGGTTAGCTGTGGTTTCTGTAGATGCAGCTTTGCGTTTTGATGCTGTTCGCTTGTTCATTTGTGTTTGAAACACTCCATGGAGGCAAGTCGTTGGCGGTATGTAAGTTGATAAATCGCGCTCCTGCTTTGCAAGTATAGGAAGCCGCATGTGAGTAATCAGCCTGCTTGCGAACAGCCGCGGCTTAAACCCTAAACAACCTTAAAAAACGTTCTATAAATCACTATTTTGCATAATTAAGCCTTAAAAAGATGTGCTATTTGCGGAATTCTATATAAATTTGCAGCTAAAATCATAATCAGAAGTAAATGAATAGAAGATTTTTACCGCTTCTCATGCTGTGTTCGGTGATGACGCTGCTCACCTCTTGTCTTAGTGACAATGATGATGAGCGGATTGGGCATGACGATGCGGCCATTATAGCTTTCTCGGTTAAAAACGTGAAACGTTTGGTACACACTAAATCGAGCAAAGGTGCCGACAGCACGTACATCACGACTTTTGCTGCAAGCGAATATCGGTTTTATATTGATCAAATCAACAGGGTGATTTATAATCCCGACTCGTTGCCGCTGGGAGTTGACGCTTCGAAAGTGGTAGCGACCATTTCGGCTAAGAATGCGGGTGTGATTGCCATCAAAAGTGCCAAAAGTGATTCGGTCAAATATTTCAATTCGGCCGATTCACTCGATTTTACCAAGCCCCGTCAGGTTGTTGTTTATAACAATTCGGGTACAGGTATGAATACCTATACAGTCCATGTGAACGTTCACCAGCAGGATGGTGACGCGTTCAACTGGAGCAGTCAGACAAAGAATGAGCCTAAGCTGGCCGAGCTAACAGCCATGCGCTTGCTCGCAAATGGGGAAAATTTGTATGTCTTTGGCAACAAAGGGGCGGAGCCAAAGCTCTATACGGCTGCACGAAAGGCGGCAAACCAATGGCAAGAAATCATGCCCAACATCCAGTTGGCAAGTGACTTCTGTCGTCAGGTAGTATTGCAAGGCAACACGTTCTATGGCTATCATGACGGTCAAGTGGTGAAATCAAATGATGCGAAAAGCTGGTCAGTGGTGTCTGCCATCGCACTGAAACAGCTGGTAGGTGCTAGCGATGCCAAGTTGTATGCGCTGACTGAAGATCATAAAATAGTAGTTTCCGCCGACGGAGGTGCTACCTGGATGATGGAAACCTTGAGCCCATCGAACGCTCTGTTACCAGAGGCTGACTTGAATTTTGTGGCTCAACCCTCGAAAACTAATGCGGGTGCCAATCAGCTGTTCATGGCTGGAACCACCGATAAACGTGTTTCGATGTGGGGAAAGATTGAAGAGAACGATGAAAAGGCCGAGAATCAGCCTTGGACAAGTTATACGCCATCGGCCGGAAACCGTTTCGCATTACCCAACTTGACCAACCTTCAGGTGGTGAAATATGGCGATGCACTCGTGGCCATGGGTGGTGCCGGTAAAGGCGAGAGCAGCGGTGTGAAAGCGTTTAGTGAGATATATGGCAGCGTGGATGGCGGTTTGACGTGGAAAAAACATGCCACGTTGGTCTTCCCTAATGGTTTTCATTCTAGTGAAACATCGTTTGCTATGACGACCGATGCCGACCACTACCTGTGGATGGTCTGTGGAAAAACCGGACAAGTTTGGCGGGGACGGCTCAACAAGTTGGGCTGGCCTGTGGTGAAAAGGGTGATTACTGAATAGCGATACAACATAACGAAACATGCGTCAAGGTCTGCTCTCCATATTGTTGCTCGTAGCCGCTGTGCCAACGCAGGCGCAGGACGACGTGGAATATCGTATGGAGGTGGGGGCCGGAGCGGGCTTGGTGTCCTATCTGGGCGACTTCAATGGCAGCGTAGTGAAGAACATGCAACCCATGGGTTCGCTTGTGTGGCGATGGGTACTCAACCCTCGAATGGCCCTAAGAGCCAAGGGTAGCTATGGCAAGCTCAAAGGCTCGTCGGCCGATGTGCAGACTTATTACCCTGACATGCAGGCCAAACCTTACCGGTTTAATCATTCGTTGGGTGACCTGGGCGTTACCTTCGAATATAATTTTTGGCCCTATGGCACGGGCAGAGACTATCGGGGAGCCAAACGGCTCACCCCTTTCATCTTCGGAGGAGTGGGGGGTACGTATGTTTCGGGTGGACCGAAAGACGTGTGGACTGCCCATGTACCTTTGGGACTGGGTGTGAAATACAAGCTTGGCGACCGTGTTAATATAGGATTGGAGTGGGCGGCGAACTTCTCGTTGAGCGACAAACTCGATGGTGTGGTTGATCCCTATCTCGTCAAAAGCAGCGGACTGTTCAAGAACACCGATGGCTATTCGACGCTGCTGGTGACGTTTACTTATAGTTTCCAAGCCAAGTGTAGAACGTGTCATAATGATGCTGAGTAACAGAATGACTACAAGAACAACGATGAATAACGAACTGGACATGAAACGTATCCCGACACATGTCGCCATCATCATGGATGGTAATGGGCGTTGGGCAGCCGAACGCGGCAAGGAACGCAGCTTCGGCCATCAGGCAGGCGTGGAAACTGTGCGCCGAATCACGTCAGAATGTGTCCGGTTGGGCGTTAAGTACCTCACGCTGTACACCTTCTCTACGGAGAATTGGAACAGGCCGGAAGATGAGGTGTCGGCTCTCATGGGCTTGGTGTTAAGCTCGCTGGAGGACGAAATCTTTATGAAGAACAATGTCCGCTTTCGGGTCATTGGCGACGTAAAGCGTTTGCCGGAAAGTGTGAGAGCGAAACTTCGTGAGACGGAGGAGCACACCGCAGCCAACACAACCATGACCATGGTAGTGGCTCTGAGCTATTCGGCACGGTGGGAAATGACCCATGCCCTGCAAAACATCGTGGCGGATGTGCAGGCAGGACGTGTTCATGCAGGCGACGTTGATGAGGAATTGGTGGGTCAAAATCTGGAAACAGCCTTCATGCCCGACCCCGATTTGCTCATCAGGACGGGTGGAGAATTGCGGGTTTCCAACTTTCTGTTGTGGCAAATAGCCTATTCGGAATTGTATTTCTGCGGTACCTATTGGCCCGACTTCAACGAAACAGACCTGCACCGGGCCATCATTGACTTTCAAAGTAGGCAGCGACGGTTTGGAAAGACGGAGAGTCAGATAGAAGACCAGATAAAGATTGATAATAATTCAACAAGATGAATCATATATATAAGGTGTTGATGGTAGCGACGGCAATCACCTGTGGGGTGACCGTTCATGCACAAGATAAGATAATACATCCTGACATCAATTACGCAGGGACGCCCCGAACGGTAGTTATTGGGGGCATTGCCGTGTCTGGTGTGCAGGGGTATGAAGACTATATGCTGTCGGGTATCTCCGGCTTGTCGGTGGGACAGACCATCTCGGTGCCTGGTAATGACATTACAGATGCCGTGAAACGCTATTGGAAGCATGGTTTGTTTTCCGATGTTTCGATATCGGCCGACTCCATTGTAGGTAACAAGATTTATCTGAACATTTATCTACAAACGCTGCCACGCGTGTCTGAAATCAATTATATTGGACTGAAAAAGTCGGAACGCGAAGCCATGGAAACGAAGTTGGGATTGCTCAAAGGGGGACAAGTAACACCCAATACCATCAGTAGGGCGAAGTTCTTGGCCAAGAAATACTTTGATGACAAGGGGTTCAACAATGCCGACATCGACATTATGCAACGGGATGATGTGTCCAACAAGAACAGCGTAATCCTGGATGTCATCGTGGATAAGAAGGCAAAGATGCGCGTTCGTCATATCGAGATTGTTGGCAATGAGGCGCTCAGCGACAAGAAAATCAAGGGTTCCCTGTTCACCAAGGGCGCCTTTAAGAAGATTCATGAGTCGGGAAAGTTTGGCAATATCTTCAAATCAAAGAAGTATACGCCCGAAAGATGGAAGGAAGATAAGCGCAATCTCATCAAAAAATACAATGAATACGGGTTCCGTGATGCTGTGATTCTTGAAGACAGCGTGTGGAATGTGGATGACAAACATGTCAACATCTTGGTAAAAGTAGACGAGGGAACCAAGTATTACCTCCGCAATATCACATGGGTGGGCAACACGGTGTACGCTACTGACTATCTGAATGCTTTGCTGGGCATGAAGAAAGGGGATGTGTATAATCAGACATTGATGTCTAAGCGCCTGACTGAAGATGATGATGCCGTGGGTAATAAGTATTGGAACAATGGTTATTTGTTCTACAATTTGCAGCCAACGGAAGTGAACATCGTGGGCGACTCCATTGACCTGGAGATGCGTATCACCGAGAATCAGCAGGCAAGACTCAATCATGTGCGTATCAATGGTAACGACCGACTGTACGAAAATGTGGTTAGACGCGAGCTAAAGACTAAGCCGGGCGATCTCTTTTCCAAAGAGGCACTCATGCGATCGGCACGTGAATTGGCATCCATGGGACACTTTGACCCGGAAAAAGTGAATCCAGATGTGAAGCCAGACCCAGAGAATGGAACCGTAGACATCAACTGGAACCTTGAACAAAAGAGCAATGACCAGATTGAATTCTCACTCGGTTGGGGACAAAATGGTTTGATTGGACGTGTGGGATTGAAGCTGAATAACTTCTCTATCCGCAACCTTTTCAATAAGAACAGTGAGCGACGAGGCATCTTGCCCATTGGAGATGGTGAGGTGTTGTCATTGGGTGTGCAGACCAACGGTCGTTTTTATCAGTCGTACAACATGAACTATTCAACCAACTGGTTTGGAGGTAAGCGACCTACCCAATTCTCTGTAGGTGCTTATTTTTCAAAGTCAACGGATGTGTCCACCAATTTTTACAACAGCTCATGGCGCAACAATTACATGAATTACATGTATGGGTACGGAAGCTATGCTTACAATAATTACGAAAACTACCTCGACCCTGACACCTACATCAAAATGTTTGGAGCCAGTCTGGGTTGGGGTAAGCGTCTGAGATGGCCTGACGACTACTTCACGCTGTCGGTTCAGCTCGCCTATACACGCTATATGTTGAAAAACTGGAAGTACTTCTTGATGACGACTGGTAATGCCAATAACTTGAACTTGAACCTCTCCATCAACCGTACTTCAACGGACAACCAGCTTTACCCACGTCGTGGATCGGAGTTTACGGCATCGGTTTCGCTCACACCACCATGGTCTAAGTGGGACAAGAAAGACTATGAGAATTTGGCACTGAACCGCCAATCGAGTACTTTCCTGGCCGAACAACAGGAGAAATACAAATGGGTAGAGTACCATAAGTGGAAGTTCAAGGCCAAGACGTATACGGCTTTGTCAGGCGGACAGAAGTGTTTTGTCTTGATGACGCGTGTAGAATTAGGACTTTTGGGCAGTTATAATCGGTTTAAGAAATCACCCTTTGAGACCTACTATGTCGGTGGTGATGGCATGAGTGGCTATTCTACCGGCTATGCGGAGGAAACCATTGGACTGCGTGGTTATGAAAACGGCTCGCTCACACCTTACGGATACGAGGGCTATGCCTATGACCGTATGTCGCTGGAGCTTCGTTATCCATTCCTCTTAGGTAACACCACCATCTATGGACTGGGCTTCATTGAGGCCGGAAACGCATGGGATGACACCCGTAAGTTCAACCCCTTCGACATGAAACGTAGTGCCGGACTTGGCGTACGTATCTTCCTTCCCATGGTGGGCTTGATGGGTATCGACTGGGCCTACGGCTTTGATAAAGTGTTTGGAAAGAAAGGTGGCAGTCAATTCCACTTCATTCTCGGTCAAGAATTTTAAGGAAGTTAAAACTGGTTTGTTAGGGGTTAAATACTCTTTAGTGGCTAAACGAAAGGACATTACACAACGTCCATCTAATAATACAATTATAATAAAGGAGAGCTGATGAAGAAAATAATATTGATGAGCTTGATGTTGATGGCGACATTAGGCATCGGTGCGCAGAAATTCGCACTGGTAGACATGGAGTATGTGTTGAAGAACATCCCTGCATACGAACGTGCCAATGAACAATTGAACCAGGTAAGCAAGAAATGGCAGGCTGAGGTGGAGGCTCTGAATACAGAGGCAACCACGATGTATAAGAACTATCAGAACGAGGTAGTGTTTCTCTCGCAAGAGCAAAAGAAGGCTCGGCAGGAGCAAATCATGAAGAAGGAGAAGGCTGCCAGCGAGCTGAAACGCAAGTATTTCGGGCCAGAAGGCGAACTGTTTAAGAAGCGTGAGAGCCTGATGAGCCCCATCCAAGAGGAGATATACAACGCCGTAAGGGATATATCCGAATTGCGTGGGTACTCATTGGTCGTTGATCGTGCGTCCAATTCGGGCATCATCTTCGGCTCACCCAAGATAGACATCAGCAACGAAGTGTTGCAAAAACTGGGTTATTCGAATTAATAATTAATCAAATAAAGAACAAAAGAAAATGAAAAAGCTTATTTTAATGTTGATGCTTTTTGCACCAATGTCGATGTTTGCACAAAAGTTTGGTCATCTGAACTCACAGCAGGTAATGAACGATATGCCTGAATTTGTGAAGGCACGCGGTGAGATTGAAGCCACTGCCAAGCAGTATGAGAACGACTTGAAGGCCATGCAAGACGAATTACAGCGCAAGGCTGAGGAATATGAGAAGACGAAGTCGACCATGAATGCCACGAAGCAAAAGGAGACAGAGGAAGAGTTGATGAAGCTGAATGAGAAGATTCGCACGGCTTACAATGACAACTCACAGGCTTTGCAG
Organism: uncultured Prevotella sp.; assembly: GCA_934120735.1. Lineage (GTDB taxonomy): Bacteria > Bacteroidota > Bacteroidia > Bacteroidales > Bacteroidaceae > Prevotella. The sequence continues at coordinate 6,865 of CAKOVA010000023.1, read as the reverse complement.
AAGGCTCAACAAGAGAAGATGCAGCCTATCACGGCTAAATTGGTCAACGCCATTCAGGCCGTAGGCAAGGCTGGAAACTATGTTTACATCATGGACATCACATCCGGCATCCCTTACATCAGTCAGACGCTGAGCGAAGATGTCACCGCAAAGGTAAAGGCTGAGCTGGCCAAGACAAAGTAATTTGAAGTGTTCCAACTCGCTTCCTTGGGTTCATTAACATTGAAAGAACTAATTGATGGGAAGTGAAGACTTGGATAAAACTTACAATTAAACAGAAAAGGAGTTGGCAGACAAGGGCTGATGTGCAAGACACAGACAACTGTTTGCTAACTCTTTTCAGCTTTTTTCATACGGCAAATGGCCATCACTTATGACGGAATGCCGCATGAAAGAATTAGGAAGAGGAGGGAAACAGAGCCCTCCGATAATAACAACATAAATCATTTGATGATGAAAAAGCAACTCTTATTTCTATTTTTGTTGATGATGCCCTTCGTGGCACAGGCCCAACAAATGCTGCCGAAGTTTGGTTATTTCAACTTAAGCACCTTGATGAAAGCCGTTCCAGAGTATGTAACGGCTCAGAAAAACATTGCTGACCTGCGCTTAAAGTACGATGCAGAAACCAAAAGATCGGAGGATGAATTCAATAAGAAATATGAAGAATTCCTCGACGGGCAGCGTGATTTCGCACCAACTATCATGCAGAAACGCCAAGCCGAACTGCAAGATATGATGGAAAAGAACATCGCTTTCAAGAAAGAAGCACAACGGTTGCTGGCACAAGCCGAACAAGATGCCATGGCACCTGTCAAGGGAAAAGTGCTTGGTGCCATCCGGAAGTTGGGACAGGAGCGTGGTTACGCCTTCATACTGAATGCCGATGGCGATGCAGTGCCTTATATAGACATGGCTTACGGCGACAACCTCAATGACGCAGTGCTGAGCCTCTTGGCACGAGGAGGCAAGTAATCGCAGCAGACACCCTATGACTCAACTGCCTCAAATGCCAGGCCCCATCGGGGTGTTCGACTCTGGTTATGGCGGATTGACCATCCTTCATGGCATCCGTCAGTTGCTGCCCGAATACGATTATGTGTATCTGGGTGACAACGCCCGTGCGCCTTATGGAACGCGTTCGTTCGATGTGGTGTACGAATTTACACGGCAAGCGGTAATCAAACTTTTCGAAATGGGGTGCCATCTTGTCATCTTGGGGTGCAACACCGCGTCAGCCAAGGCACTGAGAACCATCCAGCAACATGATTTACCTTCGCTCGATTCCAACAGAAGGGTGCTGGGCGTGATTCGTCCAACGGCCGAAGTCATTGGCAGTCTCACCAAGAATCGGCATGTAGGTCTGCTGGCTACCGAAGGAACCGTGAAGAGTGGGAGCTATCAACTCGAGATAAAAAAGTTTTTTCCCGATATACAAGTCTCAGGAATTGCCTGTCCTTTCTGGGTGCCATTGGTTGAATACAACGAGGCAGACAGTCCGGGAGCCGACTATTTTGTCAAGAAGCGACTGGATGCGTTGGCACAGAAAGATCCCCTGATCGATACGATTATCTTGGGCTGTACGCACTATCCGCTGCTCATGCCCAAGATAGAAAAGTACAAACGCCCTGGCGTTCGCATCGTTGCACAAGGCGAATATGTGGCCAACAGCTTGAAAGACTATCTGAAACGCCACCCCGAAATGAACTCAAAGTGTACGAAGACAGGCACTTGCCAATATTTTACTACCGAAAATCCCATGCGTTTTCAAGAGCAAGCCCAGGTGTTCTTGCATGAAAAAATACAGGTAAATCATGTTGATTTAGCTTGATTTTTCAGGATTGTATGCATGAACCAACCCGAGATGATGAACTGTTTGCTCGGTTCATCACATCCTATACGAAGGATAATCAAATTCTTCACATCCATAGTTGTCGCATCCTTTTTGGGATGTGGCATTTTTTTTGCGCAGCATGTAGGTACATGGGCTCATGCTGCCTCGTACGAGTAAGCCTTGCAAGTGGCTGGATGAGGAATAGTCAAAAATCCTTCTTTCTGTCCTGAAAAATGACAATAAAATGGCTTCTGAAAATTCCTAAAATAGAAAAGACGACGGGACAAATGTTGCGTTTTTATGGTTTTGAAAGTCAAGAAAAACAAGGTCTTGGACAAAAAGTATGGCGATATCCTCGTTTTTTGCGCCCTTTTGGACGCCAATTAACATGGGTTTGTGATGCAAAAGCATTGAGTTTGTGCAGCAAACTCAATGCTTTAATTGCTCTAAATGGAATCTTTAGACGGCCAATAGCGTCATTTTTCCTGTAATATATTGTGTGATTGTGAGTTACGAATCTTGCTCATAATTCGCATGTTTGCGCCCAACAGACCGGCTGGTTGTAAATAATGCAAGGAGAAAGGGGTTGTTGTTAAAAGAAATGACAGTGTGAGTTAGTCTGCGTTCGGAATGTTCCGTCTGGGTAAAAACAAGGCGTATGCTCACTTCTTTAGCCTGTTTTGAAGCGTGATAAGTCAATGAAAGGCTGCCTTTTGGTAAAAGAAAAAATCCATAGACCCATGATAGACAAAGGTCATGGGTCTATGGAAATGGCCTGAAAACGCTATTTACGGTCAGCTTTCAGGCGCTCTGCCATGGCCTTTCCCAGTTCTTCGCACTGGCTGCGTACGTCTTTTGACATGGCTTGTTTCATTTCTACGGGCGTTCCCACAGGCTCAAATTTAAGCTTGGTGTCTACCCATTCAGCGATGGTGGGTACGGCCTTGCTGGCCCATCCATAGCTGCCAAACCATCCGATGTAATGGTTCTTGATGTCGTGGTTGGCTATTTCTGACAGCAGTTCGGACATCTCGTGGTACAATCCGTTGTTATAGGTAGGCGCTCCCACAATCAATCCACGATAACGGAAGATATCACGGAGGATGTAAGAGTGGTGCGTCTTCGAAATGTTGTACATGCAAATGTTCTTGATGCCGGCCTGACTGGCTGCTCTCGCGATGGTTTCCGCCATGCGTTCGGTATTGCCATACATGGTTCCGTAGCAGATGACGATGCCCTCATCGGTTTCATATTTGGACATTTGGTCATAGAGATCTACTACTTTCGCTGCCTTCTCGTGCCATACGGGACCATGGGTAGGGCAAATGTAATCAATTTGTTGGTCGGCCAACTTCTTCAAGGCGTTCTGCACGGGTACGCCATATTTTCCTACGATGTTACTGTAATAGCGCACCATCTCCAACCAAGCCCAGCTGGTGTCTATCTCTTCGTCCAGGATACCACCATTCAATGCACCGAAACATCCAAAGCCATCGCCCGAGAACAGCATGTGGTCTGTTTCGTCGAGCGTCATCATCGTTTCGGGCCAGTGCACCATGGGAGTCATGAAGAACTTCAACTTGTGATGACCAAGGTCTATCACTTCGCCATGTTTCACTTCAATCGTTTGGTCTTTGATGCCGTAGAAGCCGGCCAACAGGTCGAAGGTTTTCTTGTTACCAATGACTTTGATGTTGGGATAATACTTCTTTAGCAGTCCCAAAGAGCCGCTGTGGTCGGGTTCCATGTGGTTCACTACGAGGTAATCGATGGGTCGGTCGCCCAGCACCTCATGCAGGTTTTCGATGAATTGCGTGAAGAAATCCACTTGAACAGCGTCGATGAGGCACACTTTTTCATCGTCTATCAGGTACGAATTGTATGAAACGCCCGCTGGCAGAGGCCACAAGCCTTCAAACAAAGACTTGTTGCGGTCGTTCACACCTACATAATAGACTTTATTTTTGAGTTCTATCATATTTGAATTTATTATGTGATTAATGAGGTAAAATCTGCTTATCCTTGTGCCAATTCGGCTTTCATCTGGTTGGCAAAACCGGTGTCAACGTAGTTGTGTATGCTCTTACAACTCTCCGAGGCGAAGCGTAAACCGTAGCTGATGACTTGATCCCATTGCTTCTCCGACAGGCCTTGTTCCAACATTTGGTGCGTAATGCCATGTTTGAGTAGCGCGAACAACACGCCGGCATTAAAGTTGTCGCCGGCTCCGATGGTACTCACTGGGGCTTCATCAGGCACGGGATAGGCCTTGTGGAAATTGTTTTCTGCGAACAATTGCACGGCTTCGGCTCCTTGTGTGTAAATAAATCGTTTGCAGTAGAATGATATTTCAGCCTGATATACTTTGGCTGCGTCGTTAAGTTTGTAGAGCGTCTGAAAGTCTTCTCTGCTACCTCTGACGATGTCGGCATACTCTAAATTCTCCAATAGATTAGGGGTGATGCGCATCACGTCATGCTGATGAGCTGGTCGGAAGTTGACATCGTAGTAGATGATGGCACCATGATTGCGGGCATAGTCGAGCAATCCAATCACTTGAGGTCTGATGACAGGGTTGACAGCATAGTAAGAACCGAAGATAACGATATCGTCTGGTTGGATATCGGGGAAGGCAAAATCGAGTTGGTCGTGAGGGTGATCTTTGTAAAAAAGGTAGTCTGCATCGTTCTTCTCGTTGAGAAAAGCCAAGGAGATGGGCGATTTGCTGTCGGGAAAGGTGTTTACATGACTGGCATCCACGCCGTTCTGTTCCAGGAAACGGTGAATCATGTTCCCCACACGGTCGTTGCCTGTCTCGCTGATAAAGGTGGTGTGAACTCCCGATCGCCCCAATGAAATAAGGCCATTGAATGTCGAACCGCCGGGATAAGCTCCGATGGGCTGGTCGTTTTTGAAAATAATATCGAGCACAGTCTCGCCGATACCTATTACCTTACGCATAACATACTTGATTTTGCTCATGCAAATATACGGTAAATAGGTAGTAACTCAAAATAAAAAGAAGTATTAAATTTTAAATCTGTCTAAATTGATTATCTTTGCAAACCATTGGCTTGGTCAGGTCTGAAACTGTAGAAAGATGATTTGATACCGAGCAATGTAAGAACGAAATCATGCTGAATTATCATACATTTGTGCTCGATAACGGTCTGCGAATCATTCATCGTCCTTCGCAATCGTCGGTAGTTTATTGCGGATATCAACTCAATGTGGGTTCAAGGGATGAGGAACCTGGTGAAGAGGGCATGGCGCATTTCTGCGAACATGCCACATTCAAAGGGACGCAACGGCGCCGTTCATGGCACATCATCAACAGCTTGGAGAGTGTGGGCGGCGACCTTAACGCCTTTACCAACAAGGAAGATACGGTCTATCATGTGGCTATTCTGAAAGAACACGTTGCGCGAGCCATCGACATTCTGACGGATATTGTGTTTCACAGCACCTATCCACAAGCGGAATTAACAAGAGAAAAGGAGGTGATTTGCGATGAAATCGAGAGTTATAACGACTCTCCGGCCGATTTGATATACGATGATTTCGAGAATACCATCTTCCATGGACATCCTCTTGGACACAATATTTTGGGCACAACCGATACGGTTCGTTCCTTCATGACGGCCGACACGCAGCGCTTTACTCACAAGTTTTATCGGCCGGAGAATGCCATTTTCTTCATAGATGGGGATGTTTCGTTCGACAAAATCGTCAAACTGCTCTCCAAAGCTACTGCAGACATGCCGAAAAATGCACCTGTGATGTCAGCAAATCATCCGCATCTGTGGGCCAAGAACAATGACTCGACGGTCATTGTGCGTAAGAAAGACACGCATCAGGCGCACGTCATGATGGGCAATCGGGCGTACGACATTCATCATCATGGCCGGATTCCGCTGTATCTACTGAATAATATCCTGGGTGGTCCTGGCATGAATGCCCGCCTCAACCTGTCTCTTCGTGAGCATCATGGGTTGGTTTATACCGTTGAAAGCTCGATGGTGAGCTACACAGACACGGGGTTGTGGTGCCTATACTTTGGCTGTGACCCACATGATGTGCCGAAATGCCAGCGACTGGTGCGTAAAGAGTTGGATAGAGTGATAGAACAACCCCTGACTGATTACCAGCTCAAGGCGGCTAAAAAACAAATAAAAGGGCAGATTGGTGTGGCTTGTGACAATCGTGAAAGCTTCGCTTTGGACTTTGGGAAGACCTTCCTACACTACGGATACGAGAAAGATATCAATTGGCTGTATGAGCAAATCGATGCTGTCACCTCACAAGAAATTCAACAAGTGGCACAAGACATCATGGCAGCGGACAAGCTTACCACGTTGATTTTTCAGTGACAAGCTCTTTAAAGAAAAGCGGATGGGAGAAACAAAACAGGCTGCTTTTGTAAGTAACATCATTGGGTTACCTGCAAAAACAGCCTGTATTATATTTGTATTACAGTGTGTTTCCTTATTTCATGGCCCAATATGTGCCGTCATTTACAGCCATGTGTACCTGATAAACGCCTGCTTCAGTCAAAGCAACATCCATCTTTTTCCCGTTTGGCAGGGTGGCTTTGATGGTTCCATCCTCATTGAAACGGAACAACTCTGTTTGCTTTCCGTTAGCTACTTGTGACCAAGAGTCGGTAGACTTGTCGTACAAGAACTTCGTTACCTCACCAGTTGGTGCCGTAATCTCATAGCCGTCTTTCAGGGTTTTCACAGCATAGTACTTGCCATCTTGGCCCATCACTTGCTTAGTTTTGCCGTTATTGGCCATTGGGTTGTCACCTGTCCAGAACTCAATGGTGTTGAGAACCACGACATCGGCAGTGCCACAGATGGCGTAGGCCGGCGAGAGAATCAGGAAGATGATTTCGTTTAGGAACTTACTGTCTGTGGCTGTTTTGTTCCAACTCAACAGTTTGTTGAACAAACCGAAGCTTCCGATGCAAGATGTTGTCAGCAAGGTTGCTGCCAGCAGAAGGGTGGAAACCCTAAGATTTTTCTTTTT
>CAKOVA010000022.1 GCA_934120735.1 uncultured Prevotella sp. | reverse complement strand
GAAGGCTCACCCTTTGGGTTCTCCATGTCGTACACGTCAAACTCGGCAAAGTTGCAAGTAACAATCCATCGTGGCCGCTCCGAGTAAGGCAGCACGGCACTGTAGCGCTGCGCCTGCTGAAAGGGTGTGAGCATGTTGCCGTCGCTCTGCTTGATGGGTTGCCGCAAGTTTTTACCCAACGACTTCTGCTCTATCATGACATGCGTGGAGGGTATCATGGCATCAATGAACGATGTGTGGTCCAACCTCGCCTGCTGCTCAAAGCAAATGAAGCTGGCGGCATCGCTAATGCCATAGACATTGGTGAGCAAGTCAATCCAAAACAGTTGGCTCTCGCCCTTCTCATATCCCCTGCCTTGCCATCTTTTTATAAATTCGGCAGCCGCCGTGCGTTGTTGTTTCTCTGTAAGCATATCTTTTCTTTGATTGTTGATGACAAAGATACTACTTTTTTTAGGTGAAAACCATAAATAGCCAACGTAAATGAGTCCCCATGGTTCGGTATCGCTTTATTTGTTGCAGGCTGGTTCTATGAATTACCACCGTAAAGTTTTATTTATGTTGGACGGTTTACGTTTTGTCATCTTGCGGTCTTTTTTATATAAAACAGCCTCGCAATGTGACAAAGCTAATTTATAGAAACGCACTTGATAAAATATTGACAATTTGCTTTCGTTTTCCTTTCTTCATTTAGGTGCTTTTGTTAACTGATATAGAATCCCTTACAAAAGCATTGACTTTAACTGTCAAACCCATTGACTTTAACTGCCAATAGCATTGACCTTGCTTGGCAAACCCATTGACCTTGCCGCGGCAAGGAATAGACACCCTTGATTTGTGTTATAAAGATACACTATAACTAACGAAAAATACTCAAGATACAAGAAAATATCAATGTAGGTAATATTACAGTTTTCGAAGTGATGGTGCAACCATCTTTGTCACTTAACTTAGTCACTGACGGAGAAAAAGTGACTAAGTCAGCGACTAAGTCAACAGAGACGATGAACGAGGTATTGGCTCTCTGTGAACGCCCCAAAAGTCTCACGGAGATTATGGCGCACTTGGGACTTAAGCACCGTAATAACGCTAAAAGTCGATATATCGACCCTTTGATAGAGAATGGATTTCTTGAAATGACAATACCAGAAAAGCCCAACAGTAGAAATCAAAAGTATGTGCGGGCTTTATCTTAGTCACTTATCTTAGTCGTTTAGAAGTGACTAAGTCGCCTTTTCGGTAATTGAATTACCGAAATATTGTGTTCAAAGGCGGTTCTCTTCATTTGTGATTTGCAATTCACAATTTAAAGATGGCCTATAAAACAAATAAAGGAAGAAAGGAAAAAATGAAGAATTATAAATTATGATTTAACGTATCAAGCCCCTTTTTTCTTTCTGAAATCAATTGTGAGGTTTATTGCTTGTTCCTGTATGGATTTTATTTCATTGCTGAGGAGCATCGTCATTTTGATACACCCTCATTGGTGCACGTTGAGGGACTGCGCACTGTAGAGGCAAATTCGTTCTTCCGAAGTTGAAGAAGTCTGAAAAAATAGCGACACTTCCGGTACAAGGCAACCTGGACAGCATGAAGAAAGCGTGCCTACCCCTGGCTGACCGAGGGGCTGGCACGCTTCGTTTTTAGCGACGCACCGCCTTCGCGGTGCGCCCAAAGAGTAAGGGGGGGCTAATACTTGTCCTTAGGCGTATTGCCCATGGTCACATCCAGCGTGCCGCCCTCGGCGAAGGTAGCAAACGGCAAGTATGTGCTGTCGAGCGTCTTTCCGTTGAGCTTGTATTCCTGCACATAGATATGTTCCTTGCTGTTGTTGCTCACGTTGATGACAAACTTGTCACCCTTATAATAATCCTTGTTCAGCCGAATGGTAATCTTGTCGAACAAAGGACTGCCTAAACCAAAGGACGGTTGCTCGGCTGTGAGTCCCTTGACATCGAACATACCGATAGACGACTGTACGAACCAAGCACCCAACTGGCCCTGGTCTTCATCCTGTCCGTAACCGTAGCCATGAATACCATCTATACCATAGAACTCATCCAAGATGGCACGCACCCACTTCTGGGTGTGCGATGGCTTGCCAGCCTCGTTGAACATCCATGAGATGTGCAGACAAGGTTGATTGCCTTGGTTGTAAAGCGTCTTCAATCCAGCGAAAGCACCCACCTCGGTACCACCGCTGAAGATGAGCTTCTGCGATTGGGTGAAGATGCTATCCAAACGGTTGTTGAACTCTTCGGCACCCACCTTAGCCACCAACGCTTTGGCATCGTGCGGTGCATAGAACGTGTATTGCCAAGCGTTGCCTTCCTGGAAGCCGCGCCATACCTGCATCGGGTCAAAGTTCTCAATGAAGCTGCCATCGGCCTTCTTCGGACGAACGAAGTTGGTTGACGTATCATAGATGCGTTCCCAACCCTTGGAAAGATCCATCAACTTCTTATAGTCGTCTGTCTTTCCTAACGCTTTGGCCATCTGTGCGGTAGCCCATGCGCCGAAAGCATACTCCAAGGTGTGTGAAGCAGAGAACATAAACATTTCGTCTGATCCTTCACCAGTGTCCTGATGGGGTACATAACCGTGTTCTACAAAGAGTTTGGTATCCGTCTTTCCTGCACCAAATGGTCGGTTCTCACCATCCAACTCGTTCTTGCGGCAGGCCTCGTAGGCAAGATTCACATCGAAATCACGGATTCCACAAGCATAAGCCGCTGCAATCATCAAGCTCAACTGATTGGTTCCCACACCCGATACATAACGGCTATTGGCCAGTCCGTCGCCCAACCATCCACTGTCTTTGTATACCTGAAGATGACTGCTGATGAAGTCGGACATGTGCTCGGGATAAGCCATGATCCACACTTGGTTGAGATTCCACTGTGCTCCCCACATGGCATCCGTATTGTAGAGGTTGAAAGCAGGTTTGCCATCCTTCATCTCAATTTGGCCAATGGTACCATCGTGTTTAGGGTAAGCGCCGTTTACGTCACTGGCAATACCACGACCCAAGATGGCATGATACAATCCTGTGTAGAATTTCACCTTATCATCCTTGTTTGTTGTTTCAACCGCAATGCGACTCAAATGCTCGTTCCAAGCCTCATGCGACTGCTCCTTAGCCTCGTCAAAAGCCAAGTCCTGCGCCTCAGCCTCAAGGTTCTTCTGAGCATTCTCCACCGAAGTGTAGGACACACCCACCTTTACGGTAATCTTTTCCTGATCAGTTGTCTCGAACGTCAGATAAGCACCTGCGCCCAAACCCGTAGTTGACAGCGAGTCAGCTTTAACGGTTTCGCCGTTGAAAGTACCTACCCCAACAGGTTTCTTGTCGACAACGGCATGGAAATACAAGGGGACTTCGGCGCCCGGCTGGTATTTCTTTACATACTCAGGCAGGGTAATCACCCAGCCTTCGACTACGGTTCCGTTATCCTTAATCTGTACTGAGGCATCCTTTACGGCACCACTTTCGCCCTGGCGGTTACCGATATCAAAGAGGATGCGGCTCTCCTTGCTGGCCGGGAAGGTGTAACGTTGGAAGGCAACACGCGTGGTGGCCGTCATTTCGGCCGTGACATTGTAGTCCTTGAGTAGCACAGAGTAGTAGCCAGCCGTGGCCACTTCATCATCGTGCGAGAAGCGTGAGCGGTAGCCTTTGCGCTCGTCCGTCATGGCAGTGTCGCCAGGTACGGTGAACAATTTGCCCACGGTGGGCATCAACGTGATGCCTCCAATCTGGAACTCGTGCAGGCAGGGAAATCCCTCGATGCTGGTGTCACGATAATCATAACCCGTAGCCTCCCAGCCAGACTTATTCCCATAATGTCCATTGGTTGATGGCCCGGGCTTGGCCATGCCGAAAGGTAAGGCACCGGGAGCCATGTGGAAATAACGACAGTGCGCCGTTCCTATGCGAGGCTCTACATAAGTAGTAAAGTCTTCTTTGGATGCACTTTCAGTATTCGTACACGACACCATTCCCAACATGCCAACGAATGCTAACAGCATCATCGAAATTTTTCTCATAATCATTTGTTTTATTAGTTAATAATATTGAATTAGCTAAATGTATACGCCACCTCCTACAGCTTGAATCATGCAGATTCTGACTATTGAAGATGGTGCAGATGAACAAGCATGCGCGTGCCAGTCACTACTAATTGTAACTTTTGGCTGCTTATGACTTGTTGTTGTTTTCCTTATAAATGATATTGTTGACACCCGAAGTGATTTCAAGCGACTCACGATGCTCCTTGATGAAACTATCGATATGTCGTACACGTTTGTCCTCCAATATCTCGTCTACCGAAATCAGGATTCCCGTTTCTTCCACATCACCGAACCCATTGTTGATGGCAGTGCCAAACAGTTTCATCGTAGGACTTAATCCCATGTAGGCATTAACCAAGGGAGGGATGTTGTATCCCAATTGCCGTATCTCTCTGTTGAGGATTCTGTAATCTGACTTGAAATCCGTTTCAGAGAACAACTTTTCCAATTCTTTGGGATCTTCCTGTAACTCCAAAGGATTTCTCGGCACGATAAGGTGGTCCTTGTCATCAAAATGTTTCTTCAAAAAATACAAAATCATGTCACGTCCCCTGCGGATATAAGAAGGGTACATCGTCATCTTACCGAAGAAATACTTGAGATTGGGATTGAGAACGATGAGTGCTCCGAGGCCATCCCACAGGTTGTCCAAGGCAAAGATGCTTTTGGTGTTGCGGCGCACGTTTTGATATTCCAACGCCACGAAAGATCTTCCCAGCTCCACGGTATAGGGCATGTAGTCTTGAAGAAACTTGTCGGAGAAATGGAAAAGGTGGCTGGTGGCCAACTTAGGCTGTCCATTGTCGTCCAATTCCCAGTTGGAACCGTACTGATACCGATAGCCTCCGATGATTTCATCCGCATCGGGATTCCACACAATCAGCTGTTTGTAACAGTTGTCGCAAGTGTCGAATTCATCGATATCCATGGACTTTCCGGTGCCTCCGCCAGCGGTACGGAAGGCTATTTCGCGCAATCGTCCAATCTCCTTCATCACGTTGGGTGAGTCATGGGCTGTGACCACGAAAATTTTGTTGTGGCTTTTGTTCGTCATCCGGAGCCGCTTCTCAGGCGTCAATTCAGCTTTCAACAACTCCCTATCGATGGGCTGGATAATCTCTTCTTGCATGGTTTCTTAGAGGATTGACGAAGAAGGACCATTCATTGCGAGTATGGGATTCTCTCAAATAAGATCTCTCAACGCTTGATTGATATTTCAGTTATCTCTATTCTGCTGTTTGTGTTGGTTGCAGTTGGTATACTTTATTTTGTACATACTGCGCCCATTGCTGCGCATTCTTACGCTTGTCAAAGGTCTGCCAGGGTATCGGTTTGCCTATCGTAACGCGGAATGTCTTGTGTCTGTTGCGATACATTTCATCTACTAAGAACAGCATCGCCACGTTAAACTTTAATTTCAGGGCCTTACAGATATTGGCGATACGATAAAACCGGTCTGAGTTTCGCCCCTCAAAATGAATGGGTACCACGTCTCTCTGATATTCAACACTCTTGGTGATGAAGGTTTTCTTCCAGGGAATGTCCCGAATTTGACCATTGATTTTACGTGAACAGAGCCCAGCGGGAAACATGATGATGTGGTTGTTACTTTGGAAGGCCGCATCCACCATTGCGGGGAAATTGCGACTTTGCTTACCAGTTTTGTTGATGCCGACGCCTAAAGGGCGCAGTCCCGGCAGGTTCATCAACAAATCATTCAACAGGTATTTGATGCGACCACCATAATGTCGGCCGATAATGGCGCCCAAAGCGACCCCGTCAGCACCACCTAGCGGATGATTTGATGCGAAGATGTATAGTCGACCGTCTTGTTGATTTGGCAGATTTTCCCTACCTTTGACCTCCAAGGAGACATCCAGATATTGGACACACGCTTCAAGCCAATCAACCCCTGTCAAGTCTTTGCTTTCCCAAAGAAATTGATTCACTTCATCTTGATGGGTAATCTTCTTGAGCCAACGGGTTGCAAAATGTGGAACATATTTAGCCCTGTCGCCTAGTTTACTGCGCAAGATGTCATCGATGTCTATGGTTTTCTTTGTTACGTCACTCATTTAGGTCAAAAAACTTTCTTTGCAAAAATAACATAACTTTTTGTATTATGCCGCTTTTTTATGCAAAAATGTTCAAAAATTATCTAATCTGTTATACCGTAGTCACACGACGAAACAGATGTTTCATGGATGTTACAGATATCATTTTGAACGATTGATCTGAGTTAAGTTGAAGCCATCGAATCGAGAAGTTGTAGAGAATAAAATACGTTAAATAAACTAAAAATACAATTTTCTCATCATTTTATGTATGAAAGTGGGGAGATGTGGGGAAAAATATGTATCTTTGACAACAAATATCGATATGCATATAAAGAGGTACACATGCGTTTTTTAGGAAATATAGAAGCAAAGATAGACGCCAAGGGCAGAGTGTTCTTGCCGGCAACGTTCAGGAAGGTACTGCAAGCAGCAGGCGAAGAGAGCCTCGTTCTGCGGAAGGACGTGTTCCAATCGTGCCTCACCCTCTATCCTGAATCGGTATGGAACGCACAGTTAGACACCTTAAGAAGACGCCTTTCACGCTGGAATGCACAAGAACAGCTCATCTTCCGTCAGTTTGTTTCCGACGTTGAACTGTTGTCACTCGACGCCAATGGACGTTTATTGATACCGAAGCGTTACCTGAAAATGGCAAATATCGAACAAGCTGTGAAATTCATTGGCATGGACGACACCATAGAGATGTGGTGCAACGACGTGACAGAGAAACCTTTCATGCAGCCGGAGGAGTTTGGCAAGGCTTTGCAAGAAATCATGAGTAAAAGCTCGGAGCCAACCAAAGAGACTGAATAAAAATGAACATCAAGACAGCAGAAACATACCATGTGCCGGTTCTCTTACAAGAGAGCGTTGATGGGTTGAACATCCAGCCCGATGGGATTTACGTGGATGTAACCTTTGGAGGCGGCGGCCACTCCATGCAGATTCTGCGTCAACTGGGGAAAAATGGCCACTTGTTCAGCTTCGACCAAGACCTGGATGCAGAGAAAAACATCCAACAAGCGGGCAATGAACTGCTGCAACAAGACAATTTTACGTTTGTACGTTCAAACTTCAGATACCTCAAGAACTGGATGCGATACTACGAAATAGAGCAGATTGACGGACTATTGGCCGACTTAGGTGTGTCCAGTCATCATTTTGATGACGAAAGTCGAGGGTTCTCTTTCCGCTTCGACGCACCGCTCGACATGCGCATGAACAAGACGGCAAGCATCACAGCTGCCGATATCGTGAACACATATAGCGAAGAACACCTTGCCGATGTGTTCTACCTCTATGGAGAATTGAAAAACGCTCGACGCATCGCCTCGCTCCTGGTGAAAGCGCGAACCGAAGAGATGATTGTGACCACACAGGACTTCATTCAAGCCACAGCACCACTGTTCAAGAGAGAACGAGAGAAGAAAGACATGGCTAAGCTGTTCCAAGCCCTGCGCATCGAAGTGAATCACGAGATGGAAGCCTTAAAAGAAATGCTTGAAGGTGCCATGCAACTGCTCAAACCTGGAGGCAGATTGTCTGTCATTACCTACCATTCTCTGGAGGATCGAATCGTCAAAAACATGTTGAAGACAGGCAATGTGGAAGGAAAAATGACGCAGGACTTCTTCGGAAAGATAACAACTCCTTTCTCACTAATCAACAAAAAAGTGATTGTGCCAGCAGAGGATGAGCAGCAACGAAACCCAAGAAGCAGAAGTGCGAAGTTAAGAATCGCTGAAAAGAAGTAATGAAAAAAGAAGATATAGACAAAGAATCAAAACCCATCTTGTCGGTTTCAGAAGGAAAACAACAGGAAGAATCTGCGAACAACCAAAAGGAAGTTGCAGATGAGGGTCCTACACTTAAGGAAGTAATCCTAGAGCAAGCCAGAGAAGGAGAGGCTCCACTGTCCAAGAATTTCACATTGAAGAAGATTCTTGGTGGAGACATTTTGACTACTTCCACCATCCGCAAGCAAATCTGGGTCGTACTGCTCATTACTTTTTTCATCATCATCTACATTTCAAACCGATACAGCGTGCAGCAACACCTCATTGAAATTGACCAGTTACAGAAAGAGTTGCAAGATGCTAGATACAAAGCATTGTCTACCAGTAGTCAACTGACGGAAAAGAGCAGAGAGAGCAATGTGCTCGAAATGTTAAAGAACAATAAGGACAGCGTCCTCAAAATAGCAAACCAACCACCTTACATCATCACCGTTCCTGCAGAATGAATAAGTTTGATTATAAAAAGATAATGCCTCGCTACAGTGCCCTCGCCATCATGATGACACTGATAGCACTTGCCGTGGTTGGTAAAACAATCTACATCATGACAGCCAAGCGCGACTATTGGACCAAAGTGGCCAATCGCGTAAAGCGCGACAGCGTAGACATCAAGCCTATGCGAGGCAACATTCTTAGCAGCAATGGTGAACTCATGGCAAGTTCATTACCCGAGTTTAAGGTGTACATGGACTTCAAAACCTTGCATGAGTCAAAAACCGACACGCTATGGGATGAGAAGATTGACTCTATCTGTCAAGGTCTGGCAACCATCTTTCCAGAAAAGCCTGCCAGTGCATTCAGAGCCGAGTTGGAAGAGGGAAGGAAGAAACAAAGCCGCCATTGGCCCATTTGGAAAAAGCGCATCGACTACAACACTTTCACAGATGTGAAAGCGTTGCCGTTGTTCAATCTTTCTAAATATTCCAGCGGTTTCCACTACGAAGAATTCAATGCGCGACAACGCCCCTATGGTTCACTGGCTGGAAGAACCGTGGGTGCCATGTATGGAGCAAAAGACACGGCGCGGTTTGGACTTGAGTTGTCCTACGACTCCATCCTCCGTGGAAAGAACGGCATCGTGCATCGTCGCAAGGTGCTCAACAAGTTTCTTGACATCATGG
The DNA here is from genome assembly GCA_934120735.1 of uncultured Prevotella sp. Classification (GTDB taxonomy): domain Bacteria; phylum Bacteroidota; class Bacteroidia; order Bacteroidales; family Bacteroidaceae; genus Prevotella. Next base: position 23,738 of record CAKOVA010000022.1, on the reverse strand, counting down.
ACACGCCTCCCGTTGATGGGGCAGACATTGTCACAACCATAGACGTTGGCATGCAAGACCTTGCTGAAAGAGCTGTCATCGACGAGTTGAAGAAAATCAACGGAAATGTTGGCGTGGCACTGGTCATGGAGGTGGCTACCGGTGACATCAAGGCCATCGTCAATATGGAGAAATGCTTTGATGGTGAATACCGGGAAATTAAGAATCATGCCGTCAGCGACCTACTGGAACCAGGGTCTGTGTTTAAAGTTGCCTCGATTATGACAGCACTTGATGACGGCGTTGTGGACACCACGGCCAGAGTAGAGACTGCTGGTGGCGTTTGGCCGATGTATGGCAGACACATGAAAGACCACAACTGGCGTAGGGGCGGCTATGGTTTGTTAACGCTTCCACAGACTCTTTTATATAGTTCCAACATCGGTGTTAGCCGCATTATCGATGATAACTATAAAGATTATCCCGAGAAATTCGTGCGGGGAATCTATCGAACAGGCTTGGCGGACAACCTTAACATCCCGTTAGTTGGTTCATCTCCTGCCGTCATCCGTCTGCCCAAGAAAAACAAACGAGGCCAATGGCTCAACTGGAGCAAGACTGCTTTGCCCTGGATGAGCATCGGTTACGAAACACAAATTCCACCCATTTCCATGATCACGTTTTACAATGCCATTGCCAACAACGGCAAGATGATGCAACCGCGCTTTGTAAAAAAGGTGGTAAAAAATGGAGAAGTGCTAATAGAGTTCCCGCCCAAGGTACTCCGTTCACAGATATGCAAGCCCAAAACGCTTGGTGAAATTCAAACCATTCTTGAACATGTAGTCAGCCAAGGATTGGGCAAGAAGGCCGGTTCGCCATCCTTCAAGGTGGCCGGCAAGACTGGTACCGCACAAATCTCACAGGGTTCGGGTGGATATAAGGTAGGACGAACCAACTACTTGCTGAGTTTTGCTGGCTATTTCCCCGCCGACAAGCCTCGCTACAGCTGCATCGTTTGCATCCAGAAGTCAGGGCTTCCCGCATCAGGGGGTGGCATGAGTGGTGTCGTGTTTCATCACATTTCAGAGGGAATTATGGCCCAAGACCTCAAACTTGACGTAAAAGACGCCAAAGATTCCACATCGATTTTGTTGCCAGATGTAAAAAATGGCAATGTCCTCGCAGCCAACTATGTGCTCAGTCATTTGGGAATTAATGCCAATCAAGATTGGTCAGGCTCATACACCAAGGGCAATCCCATCTGGGGTTCAGCTGAAATACAGAACAATACGGTTGTAAAACTCAGGAAAGTAAAGGTGCATGGGCACAAGTTCATCCCCAACGTTGAGGGAATGGGTGCGCGTGATGCCGTCTACATCTTGGAGAGCAGAGGCGTAAAAGTCAAGCTAGACGGACGTGGAAAGGTAATCAGTCAGAGTCTGGAACCAGGCCATAGCATCAAGAAAGGCGATGTATGTCACCTGACATTGCAATAGATTTGGCAATAAACTACAGTAACATTTATAAGAAATTACCTATATGACATTCAGTGAATTGATTCAAGGCATCAAGACATCTGCCATCATCGGCGAAGCCAATGTCAACATCACAGGCGTGGAGATCGACTCCCGCAAAGTAAAAGAGGGCAACCTGTTCGTAGCTATCAAAGGCACACAGGTGGACGGTCATCAATACATACCCAAAGCCATAGACCAGGGAGCCGCCGCTATCTTATGTGAAGAAGCGCCACAACAGCCACAACCAAACGTCACCTACGCGGTGGTAAAATCGACAGAAGATGAAGTAGGGAAAGTTGCCACCCGCTTTTTTGGCGACCCTTCAAAGCACCTCAAGCTGGTAGGTGTCACAGGTACCAACGGAAAGACCACCGTTGCCACCTTATTATATAATCTATTCAGAAAGTTAGGTCACAAGTGTGGACTGCTTTCTACGGTCTGCAATTTTATCGAAGGGCAGGAGATTCCTGCCAATCACACCACCCCCAACCCTATTGAACTCAACGAATTGTTAGCCAAGATGCTGGCTGCCGGCTGCGAATATGTATTCATGGAGTGTTCGTCACACGCCATTGCACAGAAGCGAATCGGCGGACTTACCTTCACGGGAGGCATCTTCACCAACCTTACACGCGACCACTTGGACTATCACAAAACCTTCGAGAACTACCGCAACGCCAAGAAATCATTCTTTGACGGCCTACCGAAATCGGCGTTTGCCATCACCAACGCTGACGACAAGAACGGCATGGTGATGGTGCAGAACACCAAAGCCAACGTCAAGACCTACTCCATCCAGTCGATGGCCGACTTCAAAGCGCGCATCATCGAATGCCATTTTCAAGGCATGTACCTGGAGATAGACGGTCAGGAGGTCGGCGTGCAGTTCACGGGCAAGTTCAATGTCAGCAACCTGCTGGCCGTTTACGGTGCCGCACGCATGTTGGGCAAGCAACGCGAAGAGACACTTATCGCCATGAGCACCTTGCACACCGTCAACGGTCGCATGGACACGTTGCAGTCGCCCGAAGGGTTTACGGCCATCGTAGACTACGCTCATACGCCCGACGCATTGAAAAATGTGCTCTTGGCCATACACGAAGTCGACGGCAAGGGGCATATCATCACCGTTTGTGGTGCCGGGGGCAACCGTGACAAGGGCAAACGTCCACTCATGGCGAAGCAGGCTGTGCAGCTCAGCGACAAAGTTATCATCACCAGTGACAACCCTCGTTTTGAAGATCCACAAGACATCATCAACGACATGCTGGCGGGTTTGGATGCGCAAGACCAGAAAAAGGTACTGACCATCACCGACCGTAAGGAGGCCATCCGCACGGCCTGCATGCTGGCACAGAAGCAAGACGTGGTTCTTGTTGCAGGCAAAGGACACGAAACGTATCAGGAAATCAAGGGCGTGAAACATCATTTTGACGACAAGGAAGTGCTGCGCGACATTTTTGCCCAGTAACATCGTCATTGAACAACAAAATAAACAGCACACAGCATGTTATACTATCTTTTCAGATTCTTGGAGCAATACGGCATCTCGGGTGCTCACGTATGGGGCTACATCTCCTTCAGAGCCCTGCTTGCCCTCATCTTTTCGCTGGTCATCTCGGCCTGGTTTGGTGAGCGATTCATCAAGTACCTGCGCAAGAAACAAATCACCGAGACGCAGCGCGACGCCTCCATCGACCCCTTTGGTGTTAACAAAATTGGCGTTCCTTCCATGGGTGGTGTCATCATCATTGCCGCCATTGTCATCCCCGTGCTACTTTTGGGCCGACTCAGAAACATCTACCTCATCCTCATGGTCGTGACAACCCTTTGGCTGGGGTTCCTCGGCGGCATGGACGATTACATCAAGATATTCCGAAAAAACAAAGAAGGTCTGAAAGGAAAGTACAAGATTGTGGGACAGGTGGGCATCGGATTGATTGTCGGACTGGTACTGTGGTCGTCGCCAGATGTCAAGATCAACGAAAATTTAGCTATCGAGCAGCAAGGACACGAGATGGTTATCAAGCACCGAACTGACGCGCGCAAGTCGCTCAAAACCACCATTCCGTTCGTCAAAGGACACAACTTGGATTATGCGGGCGTGATGCGTTGGTGTGGCAAATACAAGACAGCGGCCGGTTGGATATTGTTTGTCATGATGACCATCATCGTGGTGACGGCGGTTTCGAATGGTGCCAACCTCAACGATGGCATGGATGGCATGTGCGCAGGCAACTCGGCCATCATCGGCGTGGCATTGGGCATTCTTGCTTATGTCAGTTCGCACATCGAGTTAGCCTCGTACCTCAACATCATGTACATACCGGGGTCGCAAGAGCTGGTGGTGTTCATGTGCGCCTTCGTGGGTGCCCTCATCGGTTTTTTGTGGTACAACGCCTACCCCGCGCAGGTGTTCATGGGCGATACAGGCTCACTGACCATCGGCGGCATCATTGGCGTTTGCGCGGTAATCATTCATAAAGAACTGCTGCTGCCCATCCTTTGCGGCATCTTCTTCGTGGAGAGTGTGAGCGTCATCCTGCAAGTATATTACTACAAAATGGGCAAACGCAAAGGGGTAAAACAACGCATCTTCAAGCGCACACCCATCCATGACAACTTCCGCACGCAGGATTCGCAACTGGATCCCGACTGCAAATACCTCATCAGAAAACCTCATTCGGCCGTACACGAGTCGAAAATCACCATTCGCTTTTGGATCATCACCATCATCCTGGCAACCATGACCATCATCACACTGAAAGTGAGATAGTTACAAACTCATTGAGATTGACACGCAAACTCATGGAGATTGGAGGGTAAAGTCATGGAGATTAACCGCCAAAGTCAATGACTTTGTTCAAGCAACCAAAACCAACAGCCAAAAAAGCGGGTGCAAGTAAATAAGAAAAAAGAGTAGAAAACATGAAAAGAATAGTTATTCTCGGAGCAGCAGAGAGTGGAGTTGGAGCTGCTATCTTAGCCCAAAAAGAAGGCTTCGACGTATTTGTGTCTGACATGGGTGAAATCAAAGACAAATACAAGAAGACACTCAACGACCACAACATTAGATGGGAAGAGAAGCAACACACACCCGAACTCATCCTGAATGCTGACGAAATCATCAAGAGTCCGGGCATCCCGAAAGAGGCTCCAATGGTGCAGAAGGCCATGGCTAAGGGCATCGGCATCATCAGCGAGATAGAGTTTGCCGGGCGTTACACTCACTCGAAGATGATTTGCATCACGGGCAGCAACGGCAAAACCACCACCACGTCGCTGATTTACCACATCTTCAAGTCAGCCGGCTACGATGCCGGACTGGCTGGCAACATCGGGCGCAGTCTGGCACTGCAGGTCGCCGAGGATCCGCACGAGTACTACATCATCGAGCTTAGCTCGTTCCAGTTGGACAACATGTACAAGTTTAAGGCCGACATCGCCATCTTGCTGAACATCACTCCCGACCACTTGGATCGCTACGACAACTGCATGCAGAACTATGTGGATGCCAAGATGCGCATCATACAGAACCAGACCGCGCAAGACAGCTTCATCTACTGGAACGACGACCCCATCATCAAGCGCGAATTGAAGAAGTATGACATCAAGGCCGTGCAATGCCCCTTCTCCGAATTAAAGGAGAAAGGCTCCATAGGCTACATCGAAGAGGGCGAGTACACCATTGAGAAGCCCACACCGTTCAACATGGAACAGGAGGCACTGTCACTCACCGGCAAGCACAACATCTACAACTCGCTGGCCGCAGGCATCGCCACCGACATCGCAGGCATCAGGAACGAGGTTATCAGGAAGAGCCTCAGCGACTTCCCAGGCGTGGAACACCGTTTGGAGAAGGTGTGCAAGGTGGGTGGCGTACAGTACATCAACGACTCGAAGGCCACCAATGTGGATGCCTGTTGGTATGCGCTGGAGAGCATGCGAACGCCCACCATCCTCATTCTGGGCGGAAAGGATAAGGGAAACGACTATGGCCCGATTAAAGATTTGGTGAAAGAAAAGTGCGTCGCACTGGTGTATCTTGGCGCCGACAACAGCAAGCTGCACGACAATTTCGACAACTTAGGCATCCCGGTTCGCGACACTCACTCGATGAAAGACTGCGTGGCGGCATGCTACGGGTTGGCCAAACCAGGCGACACGGTGCTGCTCAGTCCTTGTTGTGCCAGCTTCGATTTGTTCAAGAACATGGAAGATAGGGGCGATCAGTTTAAAACTTTGGTAAGAAATTTGTAATGGATAAGACGTTAGGAAATATCTTCAAGGGAGACAAGGTCATCTGGATGGTCTTCTTCTTCCTCTGCATCATTTCGGTCATCGAGGTGTATTCGGCCTCTGCCGGACTGACTTACAAGGGCGGACACTATTGGGCTCCCATCGTGAAACACACGGGCATTCTGCTCGTGGGCGTGTTTGCCATGGTGGTAACGCTCAACATCAAGTGCAAGTACTTCAAGATTGTGACCCCCTTCCTACTACTGATAGCCGTCGTCGCGCTGATAACGGTTTTGCTGGCAGGACAATCTACCAACGGCGCCCAACGGTGGATCAGCATCGTAGGCATACAGTTTCAGCCCTCCGAGATTGCTAAAGGCGCGTTGGTACTGGCCACAGCGCAGATACTAAGTGCCATGCAAACCGAGCACGGGGCCGACAAAAACGCCTTTAAATACATTCTCATCGTGAGTGCTTTCATCATTCCGCTCATCATGGTAGAGAATCTTTCCACGGCCATGCTACTGTGTATGGTCATCTTCATGATGATGATCATCGGTCGGGTACCCGGCAAAATCCTTGGGAAAGCATTGGGGGTGGTCACATTGTTGATTCTAACCATCTTCACACTGGTGATGGTTGTGGGGAAAGACCATGAGAAAGAAAACGCTAACCCAAACCACATTGAACAGGTTGCCGTGGTGGAACAAAAGAAAGATCCCAGCATGTTTGGCTCTGTGTTCCACCGCTTTGACACCTGGAAAGGGCGCATCGACCGATTCATAGCAGGTAAGGAGACCTCTCCGGAGGAATTCGACTTGGATAAAGACGCACAGATAGGGCACGCCAACATTGCCATCGTGTCGTCGAACTTCATTGGTAAGGGACCGGGAAACTCTGTAGAACGCGACTTCCTGTCGCAGGCTTTCTCCGACTTCATCTATGCCATCATCATCGAGGAGATGGGCATCTTCGGCGGATTCTTCGTGGCCATGCTGTACATCATCCTGCTTTTCAGAACCGGACGCATAGCCAACCGCTGCGAAAACAACTTCCCCGCTTTCCTCGCCATGGGACTGGCTCTATTGCTGGTGACGCAGGCCTTGTTCAACATGTGCGTGGCCGTGGGGCTTGCTCCCGTTACCGGACAGCCGCTGCCACTGGTCAGCAAGGGCGGAACTTCTACCATCATCAACTGCGTGTACATCGGTGCAATACTCAGTGTCAGCCGTTCGGCCAAGAAAAAAGCTGATGCCGACAGTGACGAAGTGATGTCCGAAAAGCTCGCAACGGCATAGTCTTGTGAGCTAACGGCTTAAAATAAATATGGTGAATTATGACAAAAAGACATATTTTTTGATTACTTTTGTACATTAAATACATCTGAGTGAGATGAGCAACGAATTGAGAATTATTGTCAGTGGTGGCGGAACGGGAGGACACATCTTTCCGGCCATCTCCATTGCTAACGCCATCAAGGCAAAGCGTCCTGATGCAAAAATACTCTTCGTGGGCGCTCTCGGGCGCATGGAAATGGAGCGCGTGCCCAAAGCTGGCTACGAGATAAAAGGACTACCCATTTGCGGATTCGACCGCAAACACCTGCTGAAGAACATCTCCGTGCTGTTCAAAATATGGAAAAGTCAGCGCATGGCCAAGGCCATCATCAAAGACTTCAAGCCGATGGCCGCCGTCGGAGTGGGTGGATATGCCAGTGGCCCCACCTTGAACGTTTGTGCAAAACGGCACATTCCTTGCTTGATACAGGAGCAAAACTCGTATGCTGGGGTGACCAACAAGTTGTTGGCAAAGAAAGCAGACAAGATATGTGTGGCTTACGAAGGCATGGAACGCTTCTTCCCAGCCGACAAAATCATCATGACAGGCAACCCCGTGCGGCAAAATGTGTTGCAAACTGCCTTGACACAACAAGAGGCCAGAAAGTCGTTTGGGCTCGACCCTGACAAGAAAACCGTGCTGTTGGTAGGCGGAAGTCTTGGGGCCAGAACCATTAACGAGAGCGTGATGAGCCACTTGGACATGGTAAGAGCGAGTGACGTGCAATTTATTTGGCAAACTGGGAAATATTATTTCGAAGGCATCACCAAGGCCTTGCAAGCAGAAGAGCCGCTGCCCATGCTCCACGTAACTGATTTTATCAGCGACATGGGGGCTGCCTACAAGGCGGCAGATTTGGTGATAAGCCGTGCTGGAGCCAGTTCCATCAGCGAGTTCTGCCTTATTGGCAAGCCCGTCATCCTGGTTCCTAGCCCGAACGTTGCGGAAGACCATCAGACGCAGAACGCCATGGCTTTAGTCAACAAGAACGCCGCCATCTATGTCAAAGATTCCGAAGCGAAGGACATGTTGCTACAACAAGCCATCGAAACCGTACAGAACGACAGTAAGTTGGCATCGCTGAGCGAGAACGTCTTGAAGCTCGCATTACCTCATTCTGCCGACATCATCGCAGATGAGGTCATCAAACTGGCAACGAATCGGTAGACAAAAACGCCGGCAAAGAAAAGCATAGAACATGAAAGGTAACGTCCGTCAACGACGTTGAACGAAGCGAACGAACTACCTGAAACTTCGGATAACTTCATAAGACAAAAGAAGAGAAGAGAAATGGACATAACAGAAATCAAGTCGGTATATTTCATTGGGGCTGGCGGCATTGGCATGAGTGCCATTGCCCGCTACTTCATTCATAAAGGTGTGGTGGTAGCTGGTTACGACAAGACACCTTCTGCACTGACCAACCAGCTTGAGAAAGAGGGAATGCTTATACACTATGAAGAAAATGTGGAGGAAATTCCGCATGCATGTAAGAACCCTCAGGCATGCCTTGTTATCTACACACCCGCCATTCCAGAGACCCATCAAGAGCTGAAATACTTCAGGGAAAACGGCTTTGAGATACAAAAGCGAGCACAGGTGCTCGGCACATTGACCCAGACACACAAGGGACTGTGCTTTGCAGGAACGCACGGCAAGACCACCACCAGCACCATGTGTGCACACATCATGCACCAGAGTCATGTCGACTGCAATGCCTTTCTCGGCGGCATCTCAAAGAACTATGGCACCAACTACATCCTGTCAGATGCGAGTGATTATATCGTCATCGAGGCCGATGAGTTCGACCGCAGTTTTCATTGGCTGCGCCCGTGGATGAGTGTGATCACCTCCACCGACCCTGACCATCTGGATATCTACGGCACAAAAGAGGCTTATCTGGAGAGTTTCCGTCACTATTCCACCCTCATTCAGCCAGGAGGAGCATTGATTATCCGTCGGGATTTGGAAATGAAGCCTGCGGTTCAGGAGGGCGTAAGCATCTATGACTACAGCAGGGACAAGGGTGATTTCCATGCAGAGAATATTGAAATTAAAAATGGTCATATCACTTTCGATTTCATTTCGCCCTTGGAAAATGTAGAAGGCGTAGAACTGGGTCAGCCCATTCCCATCAACATCGAGAACGGCGTGGCAGCCATGGCCATGGCGCAACTGAACGGTTGCACGGCCGAAGAACTGAGATATGGCATGTCTACCTATCATGGAGTGGAGCGAAGGTTCGACTTCAAGATTAAGAACGACCGCCATGTGCTGCTTTCCGACTATGCACATCACCCACAGGAGATATACCAAAGTGCCAAAAGCCTGCGCGAGTTGTATCACGACCGCAAGGTGACAGCCATCTTTCAGCCACATCTTTACACCCGCACCAGAGACTTCTATAAGGAGTTCGCCAAAGCATTGAGCCAGCTGGACGAAGTGATTTTGTGCGATATCTATCCAGCTCGTGAGCAACCCATCAAGGGAGTGACATCACAACTGATATACGATGAACTTACCTGTAAGGAGAAAAGCATGATTCACAAGGAAGAGGTTCTCGACCTGGTGAAGCGACGCGACTTCGATGTCCTCGTGATATTGGGTGCCGGTGACTTGGATAATTACGTACCACAAATGGCTAAGATCATAGAAAGCAAGTGAGAAGAAACCTGAAAAAGATAATAACCATCGTACTGGACGTGGTGCTGGGCATCTATCTGGTCTTTGCTTTCACGGCATTCAACAAGCCTGATGAAACGGCCAACGTATGCACGAAAGTAAGCATTGACATTGCAGACGAGGCCCAAAATGGTTTTATCAACGCCGCAGAAATCAGGGATCGACTGGAGAAACACAAGCTCTACCCGCTGGAAAAACCATTGAGATACGTGGATGCCCGCAAGATAGAGGACATGTTGAAGACCAGTCCGTTTGTCAATACGGCTGAATGTTACAAAACACAAAATGGACATGTCAACATCAGCATCACACAACGAATGCCCATCGTGCGCATCAAGTCGGTCAATGGTGACGACTATTATCTGGACGACAAGGATGCCATCATGCCCAACTCCAGTTACACGAGCGACCTCATCATCGCGACTGGCTACATCAACAAATGGTTTGCCACGCATTATGTGTCGGCGCTGAGCAAAGCATTGATGGGTAACGAACTCTGGAAAAACCAGATAGAACAAATACATGTTCTACCCGATCGTGGCATAGAGTTGGTCCCCAGGGTGGGTGACCACATTATCTATTTGGGTCAGTTACCCACGAACAATGACCGAACGAAGCGGCTCTCGTTGATTGAAAGCTTCACCAAGAAGAAACTCACACGTCTGGAAAAGTTCTATAAATATGGCCTTTCACAGGCAGGATGGAACAAATATTCTTACATCAACCTGGAGTTTGACAACCAAATCATCTGCAAAAGACGAAGCAATTGAACGGATGTGAGAACAAAAGAACATAACACGAACAAAAAGATTTGATAAAGATATAAAAACGTATGGCAAAGGAATTTATCGTAGCTATTGAACTGGGATCGTCAAAAATCACAGGTATTGCAGGAAAAAAGAATTCAGATGGAAGCATCTCCATTCTTGCTGTTGTCAAAGAAGATTCCACCTCGTGCATACGCAAAGGTGTAGTTTTCAACATTGACAAGACAGTATTGTGCTTGACCAACATCATCAAGAAATTGGAAACTACGCTCAAAACCAACATAGCTCGAGTCTATGTCGGTGTTGGAGGACAGAGCATCCGCAGCGTCAAGAACGTCATCATCAAGGATCTGCCCGCAGAAACCGTCGTAACTCAGGACATGATTAACGAGCTAATGGACGCCAATCGCAGCATGACTTATGCAGAACAAGAGATATTGGACGCTGCCACGCAGGAATACAAGGTTGACGCGCTGTACCAATTAGACCCGGTTGGCATTCCTTGCTCAAGGTTGGAGGGCAATTTCCTCAACATACTCTGGCGCAAAACGTTCTACAAAAACCTCAACCAATGCCTCAACAAGGCTGGTGTGGAGATTGCCGAATTGTATTTAGCGCCACTGGCTTTGGCCGATGCCGTGTTGACAGAGACCGAAAAAAGAACTGGCTGTGCACTGATAGACCTTGGTGCTGACACTACTACCGTACTGGTATATTACAAAAACATCTTGCGCCATCTCGCCGTCATCCCATTGGGTAGCGAGAACATCACCAAGGACATCACCTCCTTGTTGATGGAAGATGGTCAGGCAGAGCAAATGAAATTGAAATACGCCTCTGCCTACACCGATAACAGCGACATTGATGACAACAAGAAATACCCTATTGACCAAGACAGAAAAGTTGATAGCCGCAAGTTCATCGAGATTGTAGAATCGCGCCTACAGGAAATCATTGAGAACGTTTTTTATCAGATTCCAAACGAATATGCCGACAAACTCATTGGCGGAATCATCCTTACAGGCGGCGGTTCGAACATGCCCAACATTGAGAAGGCCTTCACCAATCAAGCCCCAACGGAGAAGATTCGCATAGCCAAGTTTGTGAACCAGAATATCAATTCCAACCTCCCAGAGATTACAACTCATACGGGAACAATGAACACCATCCTGGGTTTGCTCGCCAAAGGCGACATCAATTGCGCTGGCGAAGAGATTACTGCCGACTTATTCCAAAGCAACGAACCCAAGCACACCACACCGACGCCCGCTCCAGCCAAAGGTCCTCGATCGTATACGGAGACATCCGGCACGGGCATCGTACAGACCGAAGAAGAAAAAGAACAGCTGCGTAAGCAAAAAGAGGAACAGGAAGAAGCTGAGCGAAAGGCGCAGGAAGAGGAGGAACGCCGCATAGCGAAAGAGAAAAGAGAGAACTCTCCCGTCAACAAAATATGGAAAAGCATTAAAAACTTTGCCAGCAAAATAACCGAAGAGGAAGAATAAGCAGCAGCCCTATCACGACATCCCAAGAACGAACCATTAAGAATTACAATTATGTCAGACAATATCAACACCCCTAACATTCTCGATTTCGGAGAACCAGACAAAGCAAGCAGCATTATCAAGGTAATCGGTGTTGGCGGTGGCGGTGGCAATGCCGTCAACCACATGTACCGCGAAGGCATTCACGACGTAACCTTCGTGCTCTGCAACACCGACAATCAGGCGCTCAACGACAGTCCGGTACCCTTCCACTTGCAGCTCGGCAAAGAAGGACTGGGAGCCGGCAACAAGCCCGAAAAAGCTCGCCTGGCCGCCGAAGAGAGCCTCGAAGACATCAAGAACATGCTGAACGACGGCACCCGTATGGCATTTATCACGGCCGGTATGGGCGGCGGTACGGGTACAGGAGCAGCTCCGGTTATCGCCCGCGTGTCCAAGGAACTGGGCATTTTGACCGTTGGCATCGTCACCATTCCTTTCCGCTTTGAGGGCGATAAGAAGATTAACCAAGCCTTAGACGGCGTGGAGGAGATGGCTAAGCATGTGGATGCCTTGTTGGTTATCAACAACGAACGGCTGCGTGAGATATATCCTGACCTCACCGTGCTCGACGCTTTCGGAAAAGCCGACGACACCTTGAGCATTGCTGCCAAGAGCATTGCGGAGATTATCACCAACCACGGACTGATTAACCTCGACTTCAACGACGTAAAAACGGTGCTGAAAGACGGTGGCGTAGCCATCATGAGCACGGGCTTTGGCGAGGGCGAGGGCCGTGTGAAGGCTGCTATCGAGGACGCATTGAACTCTCCGCTGTTGAACGACAACGACATCTTCAACTCCAAGAAGATATTGCTCAGCATCAATTTCTGCAACGAAAAGAACGACAACAGCGGCCTGATGATGGAGGAGATGAACGATGTGAACGACTTCATGGGACGCTTTGACAGCGACTTTGAAATCAAATGGGGCATCGCCATCGACCCAGACCTTGGCAAAAAGGTGAAAGTCACCATCTTGGCCACAGGTTTTGGCATCAGCGATGTAGAGGGAATGGACAGCCACATCGGCAAACGTCACTCGCAAGAAGAAGCCATGCGCCTGGCCGAAGAGGAAGAACGAAAGATACAACTCATCAACCGCAAGGAGCAATATTACAAGGATGGGAAAAACTCTAAATACAAACGTCACCCGCACGTCTATCTCTTCAGCAACGAAGACCTTGACAACGAGGACGTTATCCTGGCCGTAGAGAGCTTCCCCACCTACAAACGTACGCGCCAAATGCTGGACGACATACGCAAACAGGCATCGGGTGAACCCAAGGAACCCGAACAAAAAGAGAACAATGAACCCATACAGGGCCTCATCAGTTTTGAATAAGACAACATACACCGACGACAGCTCGTCAACAAATACAATAAAACATCAAACAAATGGCACTATTTGAAAAGGTTAACGAAGACATCAAAACCGCAATGAAAGAGCGCGACAAGGTAGCACTTGACACGCTGCGTAATATCAAAAAAGTTTTCCTCGAGGCCAAAACAGCACCGGGAGCCAACGATACATTGGAGGATGCAGACGCCTTGAAGATTATTCAGAAGCTTGCCAAGCAAGGCAAAGAATCGGCACAGACGTACATAGACGCAGGCCGACAGGATCTTGCTGACGCCGAATTGGCACAGGTTTCTGTCATTGAGCGCTATCTGCCCGAACAACTGTCGGAAGCCGAAATAGAGAAAATCGTCAAGACCCTCATAGAACAAACGGGTGCCGCAAGCATGAAGGATATGGGAAAAGTCATGGGAATGGCCAACAAACAATTGGCTGGAAAGGCCGATGGCAAAACCATTTCAGGCATCGTGAAAAAGCTGCTCGCCTAATTCTTAAACTCAATTTCGCCATCCGAGAAACCAACGGCAAGAACCCTTTGAAACACTATGTGTCAAAGGGTTCTTGCCGTTTTCTTTGTCCTTGAAAATCAAGTCATTAAAACTTGTCCTGCAATTGCATTGAGTTTGGGCTGCAAAGTCATGCACTTTGCACGCCAAAAGCATGTAGATTGGTGCCCAAAGTCAATGACTTTGCAAAGCCAGCCCACAAAGGCTTGAAAAGCAACCGATGGCTACCGAAACAAGTCTTGCAACACAGAGAGCGATTTCAGTTCGGGGAACGAAGGGATGTGCAAGCGATAGTAGCGCAATATCAAGTTGGCACAACGATTGCGCTCCTCACGGGAAAAGCGGAAAAGGTGCATCGTTTCATAATTCATCCGCATCAGCTGACCAATGTTCGCCGCCTCGTTTGGAGGAATAAAGTCGGGATGTAAGGGAACGAGGGAGCAGAACACGCCGTTGCGAAGGTCGAAGAAATCGCCCGCATGCCAGTTCTCAAGATTTGGATAAAACCCAATGAAGCGCATCAAATGCATCATGAACACCAGATGAAAGTTGGCGAAAGCCCCCTCCGCCGCATCCAACCAACGAATGCTGTTCTCCACATATTGATACAGTGCCCCCACCTCACGCTCGCCACGCACGCTGAAATACAAGAATTCTGACAAGAACAAAGAGATGGACAACTTATAAGAATTGAAAGGAATGGTAGAGAACGGATAGGCCAAGCGCATCTCCTTGATGCGCTGCAACTGCTTGTTGGGACGCTCATCAAACTCGATGTCCAAGATGGTCAGCGGCTGAAAATAGGGTTTCCCCACCCTGCCGCCCTTGCCCGTGCGCATACGCTGAATAAAAGAAACGTTCCCCATCGCCTGGGTGAACAAATCTGTAATCAGTTGAGAATCGCCATATTTGATGGTGCGTAGTACGATAGCTTGCGTCTTTACTAACATCTGAACGTGCGTTTGAATGGCAAAAATACTGATTTTCATACATTCAATGAAAAATTACAGTATAAAATTTGGTCGGTAAGGAAAAATGTCATAACTTTGCACCCGCTAATCAAATGGCACGGTCCCTTCGTCTATCGGTTAGGACGTGAGATTTTCATTCTCAAAAGAGCAGTTCGACTCTGCTAGGGACTACACAAAAGAAATAAAAGAAGTAAAATAAAGATGGCAAATCACAAATCATCACTTAAAAGAATCCGTCAGGACAAAGTTAAGACTTTGCACAACAAATATTATGCAAAGACCATGCGTAATGCTGTACGCAAGTTGCGTGCAATGACCGACAAGGATGAGGCTGTCAAGCTGTATCCTGAAGTACAGAAGATGGTAGACAAGTTGGCCAAGACCAACGTCATCCACAAGAACAAGGCTGCCAACTTGAAGTCAAGCCTCTGCAAGCACATCGGCAAACTCGCATAAGTCCATCTGACGACCCTACATACAAAGGTTACATTTCGAAAGAAGTGTAACCTTTTGAGGTTTCACCCACCTCAATCTCTTCCTCCGTTGACACAACACAGCGCCTCTCCCTGCCTTCAAGCTGACGAATCATCACTGGTTCGTCGCCGACCAACACTGGCTACGAAGTAGGCAAGAGCCACAAAATACCAGAAAACAGAAAAACTTTATTCGCATCTTTAAACCACATAAAAAAGGCAGACGCACGCCAGCCTTTTACGCATTTTTAGCAACAAAACATTTCCTCATTTGGCTGTAATTTCGTATCTTTGCATATCATAATATACAAAACGACAAATGGCAGAAAATCAGAATACCGAAAACAATTATTCGGCCAGTAACATCCAAGTCTTGGAAGGACTTGAGGCTGTTCGCAAACGCCCTGCAATGTACATCGGTGACATCAGTGAGAAGGGTCTCCATCACCTGATTAACGAGACCGTGGACAACTCTATTGACGAAGCGATGGCAGGTTATTGCACCGACATTGAAGTGACCATCAACGATGACGAATCAATAACTGTACAAGACAACGGTCGAGGCATTCCCGTAGACCAGCACGAAAAACTGCACAAGTCGGCCCTGGAAGTGGTCATGACGGTACTTCATGCCGGCGGAAAGTTCGACAAAGGCTCGTACAAAGTCAGCGGTGGTCTGCACGGAGTAGGTGTAAGTTGCGTTAACGCCCTATCCTCTCACATGACATCTCAGGTGTTCCGTGACGGCAAAATCTACCAACAAGAATACGAAAGGGGCAAAGCCCTCTACCCAGTAAAAGTCGTTGGAGAGACGGATCAGCGTGGAACGCGTCAGCAATTCTGGCCAGACGGATCTATTTTCACCACCACTCACTTCCAATGGGACATCATTGCGAGGCGCATGCGAGAGCTGGCATTCCTGAATGCAGGCATCCGCATCACCCTTACTGACCTGCGTCCCGATGAGGAGGGCAAAACACGTACGGAGGTTTTCCATGCCAAAGATGGTCTTAAAGAGTTCGTCCGCTACGTTGACCGCCACAGAACGCACCTATTTGACGATGTCATCTACCTGAAAACAGAGAAGCAAGGTATCCCCATCGAGGTGGCTATCATGTACAACACCGACTATTCTGAGAACATACACTCGTACGTTAACAACATCAACACCATAGAGGGTGGCACGCACCTCACAGGTTTTCGCGCCGCACTGACACGCACGTTGAAGACGTATGCAGACAACGACCCCGCCATTTCAAAGCAAATTGAAAAGGCAAAGATAGAGATTGCCGGTGAAGACTTCCGTGAAGGACTTACCGCTGTGATATCCATTAAGGTGGCAGAGCCGCAGTTTGAGGGGCAAACCAAGACCAAATTGGGCAACAGTGAGGTATCTGGAGCAGTACAACAAGCTGTTGGCGAAGCACTTACCAATTACTTGGAAGAGCATCCTACCGAGGCAAAACAAATCTGTGAGAAGGTGGTTCTGGCAGCTACGGCACGTATTGCGGCACGAAAGGCGCGCGAGAGCGTTCAGCGTAAGAGCGTCATGAGCGGCGGAGGACTGCCAGGTAAACTGGCCGACTGCTCGAACAAAGACCCGAAAGATTGTGAGATATTCCTGGTGGAGGGTGACTCCGCAGGTGGATCGGCTAAGCAAGGACGCGACCGATACACGCAAGCCATATTGCCATTGCGTGGTAAAATCTTGAACGTAGAAAAGGTTCAGTGGCATAGAGTGTTCGAGGCCGAGTCGGTGATGAACATCATTCAGAGCATCGGCGTGCGCTTTGGCGTAGACGGAGAGGACGACCGAGAGGCCAATATCGACAAGCTGCGCTACGACAAGATTATCATCATGACCGATGCCGACGTCGATGGTTCGCACATCGACACGCTCATCATGACGCTGTTCTATCGCTTCATGCCCAAAATCATTGAAGAAGGTCACCTCTACATCGCTACCCCACCGCTTTACAAGTGTACATACAAGAACAAGGCCAGCGAATATTGCTACACCGAACAGCAACGACAGGCCTTTATAGACAAGTACGCCCAGGGCGAGGAAGACAGCAAGAGCATTCACACGCAGCGATACAAAGGTCTTGGTGAGATGAACCCTGAACAATTATGGGAAACGACCATGGATCCAAAGACCCGTCTGTTGAAGCAGGTAACCATCGAGAATGCAGCCGATGCAGACGAGATATTCTCCATGCTTATGGGTGATGACGTGGAGCCACGTCGTGAATTTATTGAACAGAACGCAACCTATGCGAACATTGACGCATAGGCGTTAGATAAGCAAAAGTTAAGGGGCATGCAACCGATTCGCATGCCCCTTTTTTTTGTTTTCTAATGTGTCGTGTGGGCCAACCCTTGTTGTTAGGAAGGTTTATCGCCCCCCATAGGCCGCCTGACTCATGTAGACAGCAACCGTTTTCAAACGCAAATAATTGTCACGGAGATACATATACCCGCGGAACGGATTGTTCTTACCCCAGGAATTCTTGGCAATATAGTAGGTATTTCCTCGCTTATCGTGCGCCAATCCCACCAATACCATACAATGGTCATCAGTAGTTTTCAGAGTTTCAAACTGCCTTTGACGCACTGCTGGCGTAACGTTCATGGCCTCATTGGGCAACTTAGCCACGCCCTTTGCAAACGAAAATCCCGGCTCGCTGATATCTCCTTCCCAGCAAACAGGATGCCCCGTCTGCAAAGCCCGCTTGACATGCGCCATCAATGTGTCCAGGGGTACATTCATAAAGGTGTCGCGGTACCGATTATCGGGTATCTCCAAAGCAAACGAATGACCGTAGGGATGGTGCGTAAAACTGGTTAATGAGAGATATTCATGAGGCAAACAAACGCTGTGGGCAAACTGTTTTGGCGTATATTCAGCATGCCTGAAAAAGACAAACCGCGGCATGAAACCAACTTCAGCGTCCAATATTTCATCCACAAGGCCATCCATTTTCTGCAGACTTGCTGACCGCGAGGCCGCCAACTGTACCTTTCTTGCCAATACATTATAATTCACTTGCTGACCAGGATACGTGTCCTCATGCAACATGCCATATCTTTCCAGCAAACGAAGAGCCATCGATGCCGTCCCACGAAGCGACACCTGCTTTCTACCTCCCGCAAAGAAAGTCTCACGAGCCTGCTCCTTCAGTAGCATTCGGGCGAGATAATCAACCGACAAGTTGACCGAGTCGCCCATCATCAACCGTTCCGATTCGATGGTTCCCAACATGGCATAAGCCCAACAAAGCGAACTGCTTCCCTGGTTCTTCACAGGAGTTGCCTTCAACATCACATCCGTTTTGAACTGATAATGCCGTACCTCGTTCGACTTATTCGCATTTCTGCAAGCCGAAACTACAACCAATGTGCTACACACAAACAAGAGTATCTTTCTCATCTCCGTGCAAAGATAATACAAAAACCGAACAAATCGCACAGCTTTACTTTGCAGTTATTACAAATAAGCGTAACTTTGCATGTATGAAGTATCAGTTATCAGACTTTGAAATCATGGCACCCGTGGGGTCCAGAGAGAGCCTCGCAGCCGCCATTCAGGCCGGAGCAGGAGCGATATACTTCGGCATCGGCCAGCTTAACATGCGCTCACACTCAGCCAATCATTTTACAATTGACGACCTGCACGACATCGCCGAAACGTGCAAGGCACATGGCATCAAGACCTATCTCACGGTGAACACTGTGATTTACGGCGAGGACATCCCAACCATGCGCAAGATAATCGATGCAGCAAAGGATGCCCAGATATCGGCAGTGATTGCCAGTGACGTGGCCGTGATGACCTACTGCGTGGAGAAAGGGGTGGAGGTGCACCTCTCTACCCAACTCAACATCTCCAACATCGAGGCCTTGAAGTTCTACGCCCGCTTTGCCGATGTAGTGGTATTGGCGCGCGAACTGAACCTAAAACAGGTGAAAGAGATTCACCAACAGATTGTCGAACAACACATCTGCGGCCCCCGTGGCGAGCTCATCCGCATCGAGATGTTCTGTCATGGCGCATTCTGCATGGCAATCAGCGGTAAGTGCTACATGAGTCTTCACGACGCCAACCGCTCGGCCAACCGTGGTGAATGTGTGCAAATCTGCCGCCGTTCGTACACCGTTACCGACAACGAGACGGGCAACCAGCTGGAGATTGACAACAAATATATCATGAGTCCGAAGGACTTGAAGACCGTTCGCTTCATCAATCTCATGATGGACGCAGGCGTGCGGGTGTTCAAAATTGAGGGAAGGGCACGCGGACCAGAGTATGTGTACAATGTAGTGACATGCTACAAAGAAGCCATTCAGTCGGTTATCGACGGCACTTTCACCGAAGAGAAGAAAGATGTTTGGGACAAACGACTGTCCGCTGTCTTCAACAGAGGATTCTGGGATGGCTATTACCAGGGTCAGAAGCTGGGCGAATGGACCAAAGAATACGGCAACAAGGCTACCGAGAAAAAGGTCTTGGTGGGCAAGGTGGTGAAGTATTTCTCTAACCTTGGCGTGGCAGAGTTGGCCATCGAAGCCGCTGAAATAGAAGTGGGTGAGCATCTGCTCATCACGGGTCCCACCACGGGCGTGATGTATTTCGACGCCAACGAGATACGCTATGAGCTGAAACCGGTACAAAAGGCCGAGAAAGGTTGGCGCATCTCCATTGCCGTTCCCGACAAAGTTCGCCCCAATGACAAGCTATTCAAGATAGTTAGTGCGGTGAAGGGGGATGCCTAATAATGGGGGCCTCTCCCCCAACCCCTCCCCGAAAGGGAGGGGAGTGATTAGCTTGTTTGCTACATAATATTGTCAAAACCTCGAAAATTCAACGTGAACAAATTATAAAGTTCAAATCTCAAAGTTCAAAGTTCAAAGTAAAATCCCTCTTTTTATGACCATCAACGAATTGCAAGACGAAGTAATAGAAGATTTTTCAGAGCTGTCCGACTGGATGGACAAGTACCAAATGCTCATCGACTTGGGCAACGAATTGGAGCCATTAGACGAACGGTACAAAACCCAATCGAACCTCATTGACGGCTGTCAGAGTCGCGTATGGCTGCAATGCGATGAGAAAGAAGGCAAGTTATACTTCACTGCCGACAGTGATGCGCTCATCGTCAAGGGCATCATAGCGCTGCTCATCCGCGTGGTCAGCGGCCATACGCCCCAGGAAATCATGGATGCGGAACTCTATTTCATCGACCGCATCGGCCTTCATGAGCATCTATCCCCCACTCGGGCCAATGGTTTGCTGGCGATGGTAAAGCAGATGAAGATGTATGCGCTGGCCTTCCAAGCCAAACAACCTTAATCTATTGCTGAGAAATTGAGAAAACTAAAGACCATAGAAATGCAGCGGTTGTCGGTCAAAGACTTCAAAGCGGCCGACAAACTACCGCTGGTTGTCGTGCTGGACGACGTGCGATCATTATATAATGTGGGGTCGGTTTTCCGCTCGTGCGATGCCTTTCGGGTTGAAGCGGTGTACCTCTGCGGTATCACAGCCACCCCTCCACATCCCGAAATTCACAAGACAGCCTTGGGCGGAGAGGACAGCGTGGACTGGCGATACTTCGCATCGGGCACCCAAGCGGTGGAAGATTTGAGGGAAAGGGGATACTGTGTTTACGCCATCGAGCAGGTGGTAGGCTCCACCAAGCTGCAACATTTGTCTGTTGACCGCAGTCAACGTTACGCCGTAGTGTTTGGCAATGAGGTGAAAGGCGTGCACCAAGACACGGTTGACGCATGCGATGGATGCCTGGAGATACCGCAGTTTGGCACCAAACACTCGCTCAATGTTTCGGTCACCACAGGCATCGTGGTATGGGAGTTCGCCCAAAAACTGCTGCTGTAATCATACGACACCCTTTAAAATTGATGACAGAAGAAAAGCAAGTAGAACGCGGCAAATTGTAAAATAAACACCTCTATCGACATCCGCCTAACCTGTTAACGCTCAATAAATAGCGGCTTAAGCGGTTAAAATATTTTAATTTCGGTTTACTTCTCATTGTCTTTGCCGTCATTATATGTATATTTGGCAAAAGAACCGTGTGCCCAAACAGGCTCAAAGTGGCGTTCATCCAAGAGCCAGACACGCACGAAAAGAAGATTTTAAACTGAATAAACAATAAAATCATGATGAAGAAAAATGCTGTTATATTACCCTTGTTGGCCGCAACATTACTTGTTACAGGCTGTGCCAGCAAGAAAGATTTAGAGAATTGTCAAACGGAAAACCGCGAGTTGACAAACAACTACATGACAGCCAAAGAACAACTGGCTGCCGCACAGGCTCGCGTTACCTCGCTGGAGGAACAACTTGCACAGCAAAAGAAAAACTATGCTGACTTACATAAGTCACTGGACAAGAGCTTGTTGAACACCAGCTCCAACAACATCAACATCTCCAAGTTGGTTGATCAGATTAATGAGTCAAACCAATACATCCGACATTTGGTGGAAGTAAAGTCAAAGTCAGACTCGCTGAACATGGTACTGACCAACAACCTTACCCGCTCTTTGAGTCGTGAGGAGTTGAAAGAGGTTGACGTTCAGGTGCTCAAGGGCGTGGTATACATCAGCTTGGCCGACAACATGCTGTACAAGAGCGGCTCGTATGAGATTAATGACCGTGCGGCAGAGACGCTGAGCAAGATTGCCAAAATCATCATGGACTACAAGGATTACGATGTCTTGGTAGAGGGTAACACGGACAACGTGCCGGTAAACCAAAACAGTCCGCTGATGAAGAACATCCGCAACAACTGGGATTTGTCAACCCTTCGCGCATCCAGTGTGGTGCAGTTCTTGCAAAGCCACTATGGTGTAGATCCTAAACGAATGACTGCCGGCGGCCGTGGTGAGTACAATCCGCTGACAAGCAACAACACGGAAGTGGGCAAACAGCGCAACCGTCGTACGCAAATCATCATCACACCGAAGCTCGACCAGTTCATGGATCTGATTGACAAGGCACCTGAGAATGAAGGTGTGACGCAGTAACACAACGATTTTCTGCCGATGACGCAAGTTTCGGCAGGTAAGAATAGAACTAAAAGCGGGGGCGTTCCAAATGTTGGAACGCCCCCGCTTTCGGTGTTCATGCAGCCTTCGTCAGGCTCGTTATGACCTGAACCCGATGATTCTACGCACCTCTTTCAAGGTAGCGCTGGCACTCTCGCGCGCCCGGTCGGCCCCCTCTTTGGCAATCTTGTCCAGCAACTCTTTATTCGAAATGTATTCGTTAATCTTCTCTCTGATGGGAGCTACTGTCGCACAGATGTCCGCTGCGATCTGCTTTTTCAGGTCTCCGTAGCGAATGCTGCAATCGTTCCACTTCTCATCAAAATAGTCGTATGTGTCTTGTGTCGAGCAAATTCTCAAGAACGTGAACAGGTTTTCTATCACCTCCGGCTTCTCACTGTTGGCCTTCTCGGGCCCACTGTCCGTCACGGCCTTCATCACTTTCTTAGAGATGGTCTTGTCATCGTCGTGCAGATAGATGCAGTTTCCGGTGCTCTTCCCCATCTTTCCACTCCCATCCAGGCCAGGTACCTTCAAAGCCTGCGAGTTGAAATAGAAGTTTTGCGGTTCAGGAAAGAAGTCAACGCCATAGATTCTGTTGAAGCGCGAGGCACACTTTCGCGCCATTTCCATATTTTGTTCCTGATCTTTACCTACCGGAACCTTCTTAGCCCGATGCTGCAAGATGTCGGCGGCCATGAGCGTTGGGTATGTAAAGAGCCCTGCGTTGACGTTGTCTGGCTGCTGACGGGCCTTCTCCTTAAACGTGGTGACGCGCCCCAATTCGCCGATATAAGCGTTCATGTTGAGGTAAAGATACAATTCCAGCGTTTCTTTCACGTCACTCTGAACATAGATGGGCGCCTTTTGGGGATCGATGCCACAGGCAAGATATTCAGCCAAAATGATGCGCGCACTGTCTTGTATGTCTTCTGGTTTGGGTCGAGTGGTCAATGAATGCCAGTCTGCAATGAAAAACATGCAATCATACTTGTCCTGCATCTCTATGAAGCTCTTCACTGCACCGAAATAATTTCCCAGGTGTAAATAACCTGTCGGGCGTATTCCACTAACTACTTTTTCCATTATTTATTCCTTTTTTTAATTGATTATCATCTGCAAAGGTACATCAAATTGAACTCAACGCAAAAAAATATAATCAAAAGTTTGGAGGTTATCAGAAAAAGGCATATCTTTGCACCCGCTTACTTCAAGTAGCAAGGGCGTTTAGCTCAGCTGGTTTAGAGCATCTGCCTTACAAGCAGAGGGTCGGCGGTTCGAATCCGTCAACG
>CAKOVA010000021.1 GCA_934120735.1 uncultured Prevotella sp. | reverse complement strand
GTGAATTACACAAATAACATAAGGTATATATTATTGAATATCAGTGGATTATATTTATTTAGTAGACCCTAATTAAATCTTGATGCAAAAACGACAGGTACATGACTCTGATGCGATGCGTTTTTAACTCTACAGTCCCAATTTGAGTGATTGAATGCTTACAAAAAAACAGCCTGAAAGATGAGATATACGCCTTTTTGTCACACGAGCCTGTATCGCCACTCAAACAAACGCGCAAGACTGTCAAATCTTAATTGCGGGTTTTCTGTAGATAGATACCAGCTGGCTCTATCGATATAAGGCGACGTTTGTACAAATCACCAATGGCCTTCTTGTATGTTTTCTTGCTCACTTCGAAGCGAAGTTTTATCTCTTCGGCATCACTCTTGTCGCCCAAGTCGCAATAGCCGTCATGATCTTGCAGATATTGCAACAGCGTTTCGGCAAAATCTGCAACCACCTTCTGCCCCATAGGCTGCAACGTAACGTCTATTTTTCCGTCTTCGCGCACGTTGGCGATGTATCCTTTCATGCGGTCGCCCGTGTGAATGGCCTTGAATATCTGGTTCTCGTACACCAATCCCGCATGCCGGTTGTTAATGATGACTTTGAAACCCAAATCGGTTTTCTGCCAGATTAACAGGTCGACCTCTTCACCCTGTTGATAAGTTGGTCGGCTGTCAGATAAGAAATGTTCCACCTTAGCCGATGACACGATGCGGTAACTCTCCTCATCGAGATAGACGTAAACGATGTAACGCTCGCTCATCTCCATGCGCTTTTTCTGTTCTCGGAACGGACAGAACAAGTCCTTCATCAGTCCCCAGTTTAAAAATGCGCCATACTTGTTCACCCACGAGCATTCCAAATAGGCGAACTCGCCAACCCGAGCCAATGGTGTTTGCGTGGTGGCGACCAACCGTTCGTCTTGATCGAGATAGACGAACACCTCCAAAGGCTCTCCTATTTTGTAATCACTTGGTACATAACGATTAGGAAGGAGTATCTCACCCTCTTCCCCTCCGTCCAAATAAAGACCGAAATCCACCTCTTTGACAACTGTCAACAGGTTGTAGTCGCCCAACTTAATCATCGTGCGAGCCGATTCACTGCCCTGTTCTCGCTTCTCTTCCGACACATCCTTTTGCGGATAACCTGCATGTGTGTTTTCCATCTTGTTATTCCTTGTTTTCCACAGACTCAATGTCCGTTGCCTGCGGTTCAATCAGTCTGCCGTCTTTCATGTGAATGGTTCGGTCGGTCAGGGCAGCCAATCCCTCATCGTGAGTCACGATGACGAATGTTTGACCGAACTCATCACGTAAATCGAAGAACAGCTGATGTAGTTCAGCTTTGTTCTTAGAGTCAAGGCTCCCACTTGGTTCGTCAGCCAAAATCACCGCCGGATGGTTGACCAGCGCACGCGCCACGGCTACCCGTTGCTTCTCTCCGCCCGACAGTTGGTTGGGCTTGTGGTGGGCACGGTCAGTGAGTCCCATGAACCCCAGCAGCTCTTGCGCCCGCTTCTTGGCCTCACCCTGACCCTTGCCGGCAATGTAAGCCGGAATCAGGACGTTCTCCAAAGCAGTGAACTCTGGCAGCAATTGATGGAACTGAAACACAAAGCCGATGTGACGGTTGCGAAAGTCGCTCAACTTATCCGATGACAATCCATTGAGCAAGATGTCATTCACCTTTACTTGTCCGTCATCAGGCTGGTCAAGTGTGCCGATGATTTGCAGCAACGTAGTCTTGCCAGCACCGCTGGGTCCCACAATACTGACCACCTCTCCCCTGTCGATATGCAAATCGATGCCTTTCAACACCTGCAGGTTGCCGAACGACTTTGTAACACCTTGAATATCTATCATAAAAAACAATTCTTTTCTGTTTGCATCACCCCATGATGCCTATCTTTTACAAAGATAGCGCAAGCCGAAGACAAAGTGAGTTTACTTACTTTGTTGAGGCGAAGCCTATCTTATGCAAAAACAGCGCAAACCGAAAGCAGTCAAACTGCGTTTGAATTGCTGAGGTGCAGCCTGTTATTTGCAAAGATAAATAATAATTTCTGAAAAGCCCCATCGGCCCTCACCATTTTCTCTTACCCAGCGCATTTTTAATCCAGCTACCCAGCACCTCGTAGGCCGAATGTTCCTCGGTATGTTGCGACTGTGAGAAGGTCATGTCTTCGTCCTGAGAGCCATACTGATCAGGAAAAATGATGAGCAGCGTCTTTCCTGAGAAGTACTGCCTAATCTCCTCGGCAAGATTTTCCAACGCATTTTTATACGACACCGTTCCCTTTCGTGCCGCCACCACCACGAACATGTGATCGGCCGCAATGGTTGCAGCCAGCTTGGGCACCTCGTTCCAGTGCGTCATTTCGACAAATTCGACACGCACCTGCTGATGCCTATTCAGCACATATTGACGAATCAAAGCCAGCGTGTCATCACGACCATGAAACTGTATTCGGCATTCCAACTGGCCTGCCATGCGCGACAAACGTTCCAACCATCGGTAGAACCCCGGCTCGAATTGCGCTCTCGACGGAACAGCCACCACAATGCGCCGCAAGGTATTGAGGGGTTGCATCAACCTCGCCATGACGATTTGGCAGTTCAGTCCGTTGACCAGACTCTGATGAAACTGCCCCCAGAATTTCTTAGACACCTCCGTATGCGTGTGCATGCCAATGATGATTTCGCTGGCACGAAACTCTTGAAAAGCGTGCTTGATGCCATTGGCGATGTTCACCGCAATGCGTACCTGGGTCTGCACAGCCACATCCGACCCAGCTGCGTATCGACTCACTTGCTCGAGCAAGCGTCGGCCTTTCTCCTGGTTGGCGCGCATGTTCGCATCCTCGTACACCACATTGAGCGCGGTCAGCGGTCTGTTCAGTTTCTTGTTCCGCATCAGGAGGGCCAGATTCACCAGATGATCGGCATATTCGGGATATTTTACGGGAATCAGCATGTGTTCATCGTTCTCATTCGCAGTCTCCACGGGGGCCACGTCCTGGTCGCGAAGCGTAATCTTCTGCGCCGAATGTTCGGTCACCAGCGTTGAGATGACACAGGTAAACAGAATCATGAGCACCACTCCATTGAGCAGATCGTCGTCGACGAGGTAGACACCGGGAGCTGTTTCAATCTTCATTCCCACCATCACCATGGCGATGGCGCCAGCCGCATGGGCAGAGGTGAGGCCGAACATCATCGTTCCAGACGACAGCGGCAGCCTGAAACCGATGCAGGAAAGATAGGCAGCCAGCAGTTTGCCCAGCGTTCCCATCACCGTGATGACAAACAGGATGAGCAGGATGCTGCCACCACTGAACAAGCCACGCAGATTGATGAGCATGCCAACACCGATGAGAAAATAAGGAATGAATAGCGCGTTGCCAATAAACTCAATGCGGTTCATCAATGGAGAAACGGCGGGAATGTAGCGATTCAGTATCAATCCGGCGAAAAATGCGCCGAAGATACCTTCAAAACCAACGGCTGCGCTCAACGCGGCACTCATGAACATCATGAGCATGACAAAGACATATTGCATCACAGCATTACTATAACTCCGTAGAAACCAGCGTGTAAGACGGGGGATGAGCATAATCATTGCGACGCAATAGACGGCAAACTTAAGAGCGAAAAACAGCCAGAACGTCAGATTGGCGTCACTTTGATACGAGGCAACGATGCCGGCCAGCAGGGTAAGCGCCAACAACAACGAGAGCATGGTAGATCCAACGCTGAGCATCACACTGGGCTTTCGCTGCAAACCATAGCGACTCACGATGGGATAAGCCACCAACGTGTTGGAGGCCATGATGCACCCTAACAGTAACGAAGACATCACTGAATAGCGAAGGATGGAAACGCTGCTGACATAAACCAGCGCAAGTGGAATGGCAAAGGTGAGCAAACCAAACGTCAACATGCGGTACTTGTTCTTCTTCACACCCTCCACGTCCATCTCCAGCGCGGCCAGAAACATGATGTAGTAGAGCCCCACATTGCCGAAAAGCTCAAACGAGTTGTCACGATCCAGGATGTTCAATCCGTGCTCACCCAGCAACACGCCTGCCAGTACCATACCGATGATGTGCGGAATGCGCAACTTGCCCATAACAATGGGGGCCAGTAGGATGACCAGCAACACGACAAGGAAAATCAATGTCGGATCGGAGATGGGAAAGTAGGCTGACAATTGCGACATCAAAGTTAGTATTAGGCAACAAAGTTAATCAAAAAAATGGATATCACAGTTGATTCCCGCTGAAATTGAATATGCAAGAACGGCGAATTATCCACTATATCACTCTGAACAGATGGATTCGGAAAAAACAATAAAAATTGTCACTCATTATAGGAAGAAGAAATGAATAATTCGTAACTTTGTCGGCAAGAATATTTATAATCAACATATTAGTAGATCATGAAAGTAGCAATTGTTGGCGCAAGTGGCGCAGTGGGTCAGGAGTTTTTACGCATTTTAGAGCAGCGGAAGTTCCCGTTAGACGAGCTTGTTCTGTTCGGTTCTCAGCGCAGTGCCGGTACAACATACTCGTTTCAGGGCAAAAACCATGAAGTAAAGCTCTTGCAACATAATGACGACTTTAAAGACATAGACATCGCCTTCGTGTCAGCTGGCGGTGGCACCTCGAAAGAATTTGCCGACACCATCACCAAGCATGGCACCGTGATGATTGACAATTCCAGCGCATTCCGCATGGACGAGGACGTACCTTTGGTGGTGCCTGAAGTGAATGCGGAAGACGCTTTGAAACGTCCACGCAACATCATAGCCAATCCCAATTGCACCACCATTATGATGGTGGTGGTACTGAAACCCATCGACGACCTGAGTCACATTAAGCGAGTGCACATCTCGTCCTACCAGAGTGCCAGTGGAGCCGGTGCGGCAGCCATGGCCGAACTGCAACAGCAATACAAGGAGCTGGTGGAAACAGGCAGCGTGAAGACCGTCAGCAAGTTTCCACATCAGTTGGCATACAACGTGATTCCGCAAATAGATGTCTTCATGGACAACGGATACACCAAAGAAGAAATGAAAATGTTCAGCGAGACGCGCAAGATTATGCACTCGGATGTCAAGACCAGCGCAACGTGCGTGCGTGTATCATCGTTGCGTTCGCACTCAGAATCGGTATGGCTGGAAACCGAACGCCCACTATCCGTTGAAGAGGTGCGACAGGCTATTGCCGCTGCACCCGGATGCGTGGTGAAGGACGACCCAACCCAAGCATCGTACCCCATGCCCTTAGAATCGGCCGGACACGATGACATCTATGTGGGCAGGATTCGTAAAGATTTGGCCGACGACAACGGCATGACGCTATGGTTGACTGGTGACCAAATCAGAAAAGGAGCGGCTCTCAATGCCGTACAGATTGCCGAATACCTCATCAAGGTGGGCAATGTGAAATGAAAAACAAAAGCGTATCATCGCAGACGAACGCACATCCCCTGTACATCGCATTAGCAGGCGGTAGAAAGAGCATTGCTTTTGGCGGTCAAACCCAATGAGTTTGACCGTCAAAAGCAATGACTTTATCCCCTAATCCCATTGATATTGGAAATGAACGTTCTACCCCAAGGGAATACTGGGGTATCTTAGCTTTGTCATTTTCTCAAAACAAGTGAGCAAACTATCGAAGAGTTCAATGAAAAAGCTAATCACTCCCCTCCCTTTCGGGGAGGGGTTGGGGGAGAGGCTTTTTACTCTTTCACCGCAACACACTCCACCTCTACCAAAGCCTCTTTGGGCAGCGTGCGCACGGCAACAGCCGAGCGAGCTGGATAAGGCTCGGTAAAGAACTGTGCATACACCTCGTTCATAGCACCGAAGTTAGCCATGTCGGATAGATACACCGTGGTCTTAATCACCTTGGACAAATCCAAGCCAGCAGCCTTCAATACCTCTTGTGCATTAAGTATGGATTGACGGGTTTGCTCCTTGATGCCGCCCTCTGGGAATTTTCCCGTAGAAGGATCAATTGGTAATTGACCAGATGCAAAAACAAAGCCATTGGCCTCGATGGCCTGACTGTACGGCCCCACTGCAGCAGGTGCCTTTTCTGAATGGATAGATTTCATGATTCATAGTTTTAAGGGCGGTTCTATCAATTACCACCGTAAAGTTTTTTATGTTGGGCGGTTTAAGTTTTGTCATCTTGCGGTCTCTTTTGAGTTCAATTTGCTTGTTCGTTCAGTCGTATAGCTCGCTATACTCCTTCACTCACAAACAAATTGACCACCAAAACAGCCTCGCAATCTGACAAAGCTAATTGATAGAACCGCCCTTAAGTAATTACTACGCAAATTTACACATAATTATTGAAAACAAAAAGGGAGAGCCTTGAAAAAAGACTCTCCCTTTTGGTGTTTATAACTAATATAATCGCTATTACTCGGCAATACAGATAGTCACACGGTTCTTATTGTTCTGTGCGAATGGCTGTACGCGAGCACCCTTCGAATCCGAGATGATTCGGTCGGCTGGTATGTTATACTTCTCTTTCAAGGTCTTTACGACAATCTGAGCACGAAGACG
This sequence comes from uncultured Prevotella sp., assembly GCA_934120735.1. GTDB lineage: Bacteria > Bacteroidota > Bacteroidia > Bacteroidales > Bacteroidaceae > Prevotella. Next base: position 26,201 of record CAKOVA010000021.1, on the reverse strand, counting down.
ACCTAAACGATCGTTGATGCGATTGTTACCCGTACCGGCATCAGCATAACCCGTAACAGATACCTTTGTATTGGGGTTGGCATTGAGGTAGTCTACCATCTCCTTAATCTTGTTTTCTTCTGCGGCACGAATCTTGGCAGAATTGATTAAGAAGAACACATCACGACGGAAAGGCTCTACCTTCTCTTCAACAACCTCTTCCTTTACCTCAGGAGCTGGAGCTGGGGCAGGCGCTGGAGCAACATGCTCTTCAACAACTGGCTCTGGTTCTGGCATAGGCTCTGTCTTCTTATAAGTCTTGCCCAAGTTGATGCGGAATCCAGCCAATGCATTGAAGTACCAGTCAGGATTGTCGGCTTTCTTAGAATTGTACTTATCGCTGAGGATATTGGCATTACCTTCAATCAAGAAGCTAACGGCATCACCCAAACGGAAAGCCAACTCAACGCCACCACGACCGAAGGGACGAACTTTAGTTCCATCCCAAATATAACGCATGTGAGTGGTTTTGGCAATGGCCAAAGCTTCATCGTTCTTCCACGCTACATTAGCACCACCACCTAAGAAAGCTGTTACGTTGAATACTCGATTAGGATTCCAACCACAGAATAAATTAGACAGGTTGAACATCAAATCTAAGCCAGGTGCAACATAATTGTATTTATAGGCTGTAGTCACCCCTACTAAATTACCCATTTCATCTACACCGTTGTAGCCACCTTTGCTCTGCCAGCCATTTGCCTGTAAACGCAAAGCAAATACAGGAGAGAACTGATAACCAATACCGAATTGTACATTTGGAGACAGCAATTTGTCAAACTTAGCTTCACCAAGTGTGTACTGTGCTCCACCTTGTAAATTTAAGAATGCATGCTTCTTAAATTCATACTTGTTACCTTCTTTGTCCATATAAGTTGTTTGTGCTGAAGAACCCAAACTATAAAAGAATATGGCAGAGAGTATTAAAAGTTTACTTGTTTTCATAAATTAGGATTATTTATAAAGAAAATAATAAATCATTGAAAAACACTTTAATATATAAAAATGTTAATTCTTGATTGCCGTACCTCCTGTGTTGGAAGTGTCAGTAATATTATCAACGGTAGTGAGATACCAATGTCCTTCATATCGAACAGGCTTCAAATAAAAATTAAGCGTATTTGGCCGATCATCACCTGCAGCTTTTTCAAATAATACAACATTAATTTTAACAATATTATCCTTATCTTCCATAAACTGCATCTTCTCTACATCATAACGAACACCTTGCATATTATGCAATGCATTAGCTTGACGTATCGCCATATCACGGTTTAACGGAATAATAGAATCGCCATTCAAATACGAAAGCATTGACACAGCACCTTTGATATCCTTTTGATTCAACCGATTGATAAATTGATTAACCATATTACTAACCTCAGAAGAGTCCACACTTGTAAACGAATCTACTGGTTGAATAATATATTTATCTTCCATCTCCTTCACAGTCTTCTGTCTTTTACAAGAAACGGCCAAGAAAAGCACGGAAAACATGCCAAAAAATAGGAAAAATTTCTTCATAATTAAGAATTAAAACAAGAGGGGAGCCAAAACTGCCCCCCTCAGGTTCATAGTTACTTATTGAATAGAACTATATAAGAGATTACTTGTAAGCTTTAGCTGCACCAGAACCAGTTGTCTTGTTCACGGTGATTACAGCCCAAACAACCTGCGTATAGTCCAAATCCTTCTTAACACCACTTGTAGAGAGGTTTGTCATGTTGTTGATCACGTTACCCCAGTTGTAGTTCACAGCAATTGGAACATAGAGGTGGAAGATTTGAGCACCGGCACCATTGTTGGTGTATTCAATCTTACCGTAGTTGGTAAATCCTTGACCTTCAGTCCATGTTCCAGCTCCGCTAACACCATGAACCTTACTATCAAATACTTCCTGATCCTTACCATTGAACAACTTCAAATATGTAGCAGTTGTTACGCTACCATCAAACTTGTAGCTTGTCAATGAAGGAACATGATCAATATACTTAAGTTTACCAGCCTTCAAAGCTTTTGCAATTGCGTCAGCACCCTGCAATGCTTCAGCCTTACGAATGCTTACATCAAATGGAGCATCTGTTAAAATCTTTTCACGGATTACAGAGAGGCTGGAGATACCATAGAACTTGTAAGGAATTTCCTTAGTCTGATCTGAGTAACTTGCATCAACAATTACATTGTATTCACGCCAATCCTTGATTGTAACCAAGTCTTGCAACTTAACAGTTTCCTTATTGTTCAAAGCGTCAGTCCATGAAATGTTCTTAGCCCAAACATTGATTGGACGCATGAAGCGAACATTGAACTTATCATTACCCAAAATTGGCACATAACAAGGAGTTTCACTTGCGGTTACACGCATATAAGCAGTAAAGGTCTTATCAATGTTGTTTGTCAAATAGTCAGCCTTGATATCCTTACCCATTGCATCGTAACGACCCATGTTGTTCAAAAGGTCAGTTGCAGCATTGTAGTTGCCACCTTCAAGACCAAAGTAGTGAACAATTGAGTACTTGTTGTCGTCAGCATTCTTGCGCAATTCAACTACCTTCTCTTTCTTTATTGCATTTCCATCTTGGGCTACAGCATAGATAGTATGATTGTCGTCACCAAGTTCCAAAGTCCACTTAGAACCAGAAGCACCACGCACTACCCATTGATTATTAACAGCACTGATAGTACTATTAACACCCTTCTGTGGCAATACAAATGCAAAGTCTAATACATTCTTAACATGACCATCTGCATCATAGAATCTACTGAACTTATCCTTTTCACTCTCTAATGTGAGGATGGCCTTCTTGTCAAGCCAGTATTCACGTACGTCCTTATCGAACTCAGCTGGTGTTAATGCTACTTGAGCCTTCTCAGCTGGTGTAGGAACGTTTGCATGTACGTCAAGATCAGACTGCATACCGGCAGCATAAGTTGAGTTAAACTTATACCAGTGGTGGAGGTCTTTGTTATTGATAGAACCATAAGCAAAGTGAATCTTGCCTATTGGGAAGTTCAACTTAACCCAAATGCTTGAACCATTATTCTTATTGATAAAGCGAACCCAAGTATAGAACACCTTTTGGTTCAGACCCTTAGATGCATAAGTTGCATTAACAGTCTCGATAAAGAGAGCAATCTTCTTTGCGTCCAATCCACCTTTGCTCTTAGTCAAGTTCCAGAGAAGAACGTTGGTTTGAGCATCCCAAGAATGAGGATTAGTTGCATTGTCATGAGGTGTATACCATACCTTACCAAGCAAATCCTTAGCCTCTGTAGCTTTCTTTGTTACATCAGGTGCTGTATAGCGAACAGCCTCCCAACCAGCTACATAAGGATTCTTGCCAGAAGGCATTACTGTGTGATTGCCCACAACTTCAAGGTAGTAAGCCTGCTCAAACTCTTGCTTTGTCATACCGTCGTTGCCCAACTTGTGCAGAATCAAGTTCTCAATCTGAGACCATGTTGTTCTACCTTCGTCACCGCAATTCATGTAAATATCTTCCAAATCAACCTCAGCTTGCATTCCTTCTGGCTTAGCTGCTACGATACGAACCTTGATATAACCATAAAGTACAATAGCACCCTTTGCGTCAACCAAGTCAACACGTACCAATGGCTCACGACCAATAACTTCTTTTTTCGCAACTTGACCCTTGATGGTTGTACCATCAGCATTTACAGAACGAGGAGAGAAAACACCAGATGTCTTATCGCCTACTTGCTCAAAGTGAGCAGTCTCGCTGGTCTTATTGGTACCAAGAATGTAATCTACTGGAGTAAACTCATAGTGCAAACCTAAAGCAGCAAGCTGCTCGTCAGTCATAATCTTGTTCTTTGTAGACTTGCCGTATTTAGCAAACGTGGTGTAGTCGTAATGAGTCTCAATGAGAGGCTTCAAGTCAATAGTTTCTGTATAAACAACAGAGTGCGTTGCAGGCATGGTGATTACACCATTGTGAGCTGGACTCTTTGGATCTGCAGCGTCTACACAATAATATTTCGTTCCACCCTCTTGTTCCTTATTATAATATCTTGTGTACAAGAAGTTATCTCTAACCATATTCTTATTCACTGCTTTGAAATAAGAAGGCTGCTTCTCAATAATAACCTCAGGAGCTTTGTCACCCAAAGCTACCAATGAGTACTCTGCAGGAGTAACAACTGCATAGTCTGATGTTACAGTGAATGCATCTACGCCATCTTTAGCAGGGAATTTAGCTTGCAATGCCACGAAAGGCAACTTGCCACCGAAAGACTTACCGTCCTCATCATCCCAATCATACAATGTACTTCCTGGTTTAGGATCTGTATTAGCAGAACCCAACCAATCATGGTAGTAACCGTCCAATTGCTTCTTGTTTACATCAAAAGGTACAGCAAGTACACCATCTTTAACCACATTCTTACCACCAGCCTTGTAAGTTGTCTCCAAAGGCTTTGCGAAAGGTTCATTAGCACGTGTATAAACCTCTGCTTCATTGGTAAAGAAACTAAATTCAGCACCTTCAAGACTTGAAGTAGAAGGATCCATGTGATAGTAAGCCGTAGCTGTTACAGGTACAACATATCCATCTTTAATCTCTGGCAACTTCTCCATAACGGTAACCTTTACATCAGGATCACCTGTAGGAGTGTTAACAAGACGGTATGTGAACACTGTCTTGTCACCAAACTTATGAGTATTAGCTACCAAATGAGGAACCTCAATACCAGCAAGACCTTCCCAATAGAAAGCGGGTTTCAATACCAACATAGAGAGTTTTTTGTTAACCAAGACTGTCAAGATGTCAATTTGAGGGCTGAACTTCTTTACCTTAGCATCAAGATCGTTCATCTTTTTCTTCAACTCATCAAGTGACGTTGCATCACCAACAGTTGTTCCTCCGAGTTCTTTCTTCAAGTCAGCGATAGCTTTCTGCAACTCGGCATTTCCAATCTTACCATCTACTTTAGCTGCAAGATTATCAAGAGCCTTTTGCTGGTTCTCAATATTCTTCTGAGCTGCCTCAATGGCACTTACCAAGTTTTCCAACGAACTAATCCCCAGCTTGTTCAACGAAGCATCAATAGCGTCAATACGCTGAGCAAGTTTTTCAAGGTCTGCCTTGTCAGCCTTGCCTTTCATGGCCTCGTTCACCTTGTCAATGGCCTCTTGAAGAGCATCAGCTGTCACCAATTTAGCCATCTCTTTCTTAAGAGCCTCCAACTTCTCGTTAGCTTCGGTTTTGGTCATGAATGTAGCATGAGCCTCCGTAGCTTCTTGCTTTGCCTTCTCAAGGGCTTGCTGCAACGTCGTCAACTGCGTCTTGAGGGTATTCACCTCAGTTTGAACGCCATTGATGTCGTCATCGTAATCCTTACAAGAAGAAACTGTACCAATGGCACCCAATACAAAGAGGACCATCAGCAACGTACTAAAAAATTTTCTTTTCATACGATATTAAAATTAAATAAAACAATAAAAATTAAAATATATACTAGCTAATATTGCATTGGATTCTGGTCAAGAAGCCAACACAAATAATTTTTTCATACCAATAGACGTCATTTATGTACATAGTAACCGTATTTCAGGCAAATTATTTTGGTGCAAATATATAGATAAATATTAGAACAAACAAATAAAATGCATCTTTTTTTTAATTTAGTCAAAATTTTTATACTTCCTTTTTTGCGAAGCATATTCAGTCAGTTATATTTACATTTCTGCCCGACGGAATATTCTTACATAATTGAAATGGTATTGTAATCTTCCAAAAGAATTTATAAATTTAAAGAATTGTTTTGTTATTTTGTTGTTTTGCCTGAAAATGAAGTTGCCACCAGCATCTCATTTCATTCATGAATGATGCCCCACTACGCCATGGCTGATTCAATTTCATCCATGGCGCATGGTTAGGCATCCTTAGAATTCTGCGTTCTTTGGTGTACGCGGGAACGGGATGACATCCCGAATGTTCTGCATGCCGGTCACGAAGAGAATCAGGCGTTCGAAACCCAGGCCAAAGCCTCCATGCGGGCAAGTGCCGTATTTGCGCGTGTCGAGATACCACCACATATCTTTCATTGGAATGTGACGACGTTCGATTTCAGAAGTCAGTTTCTCAAGACTTTCCTCTCTCACCGACCCACCAATGATTTCTCCAATCTGCGGGAAGAGTACGTCTGTACCCTGGACGGTCTTGCCATCCTCGTTAATTTTCATGTAGAAGGCCTTGATTTCTTTGGGATAATCGTACATGATAACCGGCTTCTTAAAGTGGTGTTCCACCAAGAAACGTTCGTGCTCACTGGCCAAGTCCATTCCCCATGATACAGGGAACTCAAATTTATGTCCATTGGCTGCCGCCTCTTCCAATATCTTGATACCGTCTGTATAAGACAATCGAACGAAATCATTCTTCAAAACGCCCTGCAACCGTTCCAACAAGGTTTTGTCGATCATCGAATTGAGGAAATCAAGATCATCCTTGCAGTTGTCCAACGCCCAGCGCACACAATATTTAATAAAGTCTTCCTCGAGATCCATCAACTCGGGCAAGTCGATGAAAGCAATCTCTGGCTCAATCATCCAGAACTCGGCCAAGTGACGAGGCGTGTTCGAGTTCTCCGCACGGAACGTAGGCCCGAAGGTATAAATCTGCCCCAAAGCAGTGGCACCCAACTCACCTTCCAACTGTCCACTCACCGTGAGACTGGTCATCTTGCCAAAGAAATCATCTTCGTAGCACACCTTTCCATCTTCCCCCTTTTTCAAATCGTTGAGGTTCTGCGTGGTCACTTGAAACATCTCGCCAGCGCCTTCAGCGTCTGAGGCTGTAATCAAGGGCGTGTGGAAATAGAAGAATCCATGCTCGTGGAAATATTGATGGATGGCAAAGGCCATGTTGTGGCGGATGCGCATCACGGCACCAAAGGTGTTTGTGCGTAGACGCATGTGAGCGTGCTGCCGCATGTACTCAAACGACTGTCCTTTCTTCTGCATGGGATAGTCGCTGCCACACAGACCATAAACCTCAATGTCCTTGCATTGGATTTCCACGCTCTGTCCCTTGCCTTGGCTCTCTACCAAGGTACCGGTAACACAGAGGCAAGCGCCTGTTGTAATACTCTTCAACGTATCGGCATTGATCTTTGACGGATCAACGACAATCTGTATATTCTTGATGGTAGAGCCGTCGTTCAAGGCAATGAAATCAACTGCCTTACTACTGCGATGGGTACGCACCCATCCCTTTACCACCACTTCTTTTCCAAAGTCGGTGCTCTTCAGAACATCAACAACTTTTGTACGTTTCATTGTTTGTATTTTTTTAGTTTACGAGTTGACAAGTTTACGAGTTTACAAGTTAATACCGTGACTTGGCGTCATCCGCAATCGATTATAGGGCGACATTATAGAACTGTCTACGAGTTTACGAGTTTACGAGTTCACAAGTTTACGAGTTAATACCGTGGCTTGTTGTCATTCGCTATCGATTATAGGGCGATATTATAGAACCATCAGCCTGTTTACGAGTTGACGAGTTGACAAGTTTACGAGTTTACAAGTTAATACCCTGACTGGTGTTATACGCAGTCGATTATAAAGCGACATTATAGAACCAACAACTTGTCAACTCGTGAACTTGTCAACTTGTCAACTTGCATACGAGTTTACAAGTTAATGCCGACGAGTTGTTGTCATTCGCTATCGATTATAAAGCGACATTATAGAACCATCAACTCGTGAACTTGTGAACTTGTCAACTCGTGAACTTGTCCACTTGTCCACTTGTCCACTTGTCCACTATACATCTCAACTACTCAAATGCCCCCATGCGAAGTATGTTCACCTCTTCTTCTGTCAGGAATCGCCAGTCGCCTCGACGAAGGTTTTTCTTGGTCAAGCCAGCGAACTGAACGCGATCCAACTTGATGACGCGATAGCCCAGGCTCTCGAAGATACGACGAACGATACGGTTCTTACCGCTATGAATCTCGATGCCCACTTGGTTTTTATCGGTGTCATGCGCATACTCTATGGCATCTGCATGCACCTCTCCGTCTTCCAACTCGATACCTTCTGCAATCTTTTGCATGTCGTGAGCCGTCACATTCTTGTCCAGGAACACATGGTACACCTTTTTCTTCAAATACTTGGGGTGGGTCAGTTTGCTGGCCAGGTCACCGTCGTTCGTCAGCAACAGCACACCCGTGGTGTTGCGGTCTAGTCGTCCAACCGGATAGATGCGTTCGGGACACACGTTCTTCACCAAATCCATCACTGTCTTACGCTGCTGCGGATCATCGCTGGTGGTGACATAGTCTTTCGGTTTGTTGAGCAACACATAAACTTTCTTTTCCAGCGATACCGGTTGATCATGAAACACCACCTCATCGGTGCGCATAACCTTGGTGCCCAGTTCCGTCACCACTTCACCGTTCACCTTAACCACACCGGCTTGGATGTACTCATCGGCCTCGCGACGACTGCACACGCCGGCATTCGCCAAATACTTGTTCAGACGAACGGGTACGGTGGGATCTACATGCTGTTCACTGTATTCAATGCGCTTCTTCAGGCTATACTTGGCATTGGGATCGTAATCGGGCGTACGCTGACGATAGCCGCCACGATTGTTGTAGCCGCCATACTGCTGTCTGCCCCTATTGCCGTAGCCGCCTCGATTGTAACCACCCTGTTGGCGAGGTTGATATCCACCTTCGCCATCACTATTATAACGTGGACGATAGCCACCTTGCTGACGAGGTTGATAACCACCTTCGCCATCATTGTTGTAGCGTGGGCGATAGCCACCCTGCTGACGAGGTTGATAACCGCCTTCGCCATCGTTGTTGTAACGGGGACGATAACCGCCCTGCTGACGAGGTTGATAACCGCCCTCACCATCGTTGTTGTAGCGTGGACGATAACCGCCCTGCTGGCGAGGTTGATAACCCTCACTGCGATAACGGGGACGATAACCGTCTTGCTCACCATGCTGATTGAAGCGGGGACGATAAGCACGTTGCTGTGCGCCACCCTCCTCATTGGTCTGCAAATTGCTGCCAAAGCCTTCAGGACGGAAGCCCCCTACTTGGTTTGATCGCTCTGGGCGATTGCTGCTGTATGTTCGTTGACTTTGGATGCGGGGACGACGTGTCCGTTCTCCTCCGCCATGATAGTTGCGTTGATAGTTGTCTGCGTGATTTTCATAGCCCTCCCGAGCTGAATCGCGCTGTTCTGATGATTGTTCTTGAAGATTTTTGTTTAATTCTGAATCCATAATTCTAATTCTTTTTCTTATTTTACCATAAGCCTCACGGCCTTATTACTACTTTCTCGAATGGAGATGACCAGCACCGAGCGAGCCCTCCCTTTAAAAACATTTTTGTTGCTCTCTACCTTATTATATATATCTACTTATTATTTTGATTTCACGCTATCACATGTAGCTTTCATATTTTCTCAACGAGCCTATTATACGCCTGTATAGTTGTGAGGTGTGATGGCCATCAATTCGGCCTTCACCTCATCACTGACATCCAGTCCTTGCACGAATTCGTGAATGGTTTGCTCGGTCATTTTCTGATTGGTGCGCGTCAGGGCTTTCAATGCCTCGTAAGGATGTGGATAAGCCTCTCGGCGAAGAATGGTCTGTATGGCCTCTGCCACGACAGCCCATGTATTGTCCAAATCCTCACTAAGTCGGTCTTCGTTCAGGATGAGCTTGCGAAGTCCCTTCAGCGTACTTTGAATAGCGATGACGGTATGTCCCAAGGGAACACCCACGTTACGCAAGACGGTAGAATCCGTCAAGTCGCGCTGCAACCTGCTCACCGGCAGCTTCTGCGCCAAGAATTGCAGAATGCAGTTGGACATGCCTAAGTTGCCCTCACTATTTTCAAAGTCAATAGGATTCACCTTGTGAGGCATGGCACTCGACCCTACTTCGCCAGCCTTGATTTGCTGTTTGAAATATTCCATCGAGATATACATCCAGAAATCCCTGTCCAAGTCGATGATGATGGTGTTGATACGGCGGATGGCATCAAACACCGCCCCCATATTATCGTAATTGCTGATTTGGGTGGTAAACTGCTCACGGTGCAACCCGAGCACTTCTTCAACGAAACGGTTGCCAAATGCTTTCCAGTCGATAGACGGATAAGCGACATGATGCGCGTTGTAATTGCCGGTTGCCCCGCCAAACTTCGCACTCATCTTGCAGGCCTTCAACTGCTCCAACTGCTCGCGCAGACGGTAGGCGAACACCATGATTTCTTTGCCCAGGCGGGTGGGCGACGCAGGCTGTCCGTGTGTCTTGGCCAACATGGAAACGTCTTTCCATTGTTCAGCATATTGCTCCAACTGACCAATCAGCTCTTCCACCTGCGGAACAACTACCTCTGCCAGAGCCTCTTTGATAGACAGTGGCACGCTGGTATTATTGATGTCTTGCGACGTTAAGCCAAAATGGATGAATTCCTTGTAAGCGTCCAGTCCACCAATCTTGTCAAATTCTTCTTTCAGGAAATACTCCACAGCCTTGACGTCATGGTTGGTCGTACGCTCGATGTCCTTGACACGTTGGGCGGATGTTTCATCAAAATGGCGGTAAACATCCCGCAAACGAATGAACAGTGCTTTGTCGAACGATGCCAACTGTGGCAAGGGCAACTCGCATAACGCGATGAAATATTCCACCTCAACGCGTACACGATAACGAATTAGTGCATACTCAGAAAAATAATCGGCCAAGGCAACCGTCTTGTTCCTATAACGTCCATCTATCGGTGAGATGGCGGTCAATGCATCCAGTGTCATATCTACAATCTTGTCTTAGGCGACAAAATTACGAATTAAAATCGATATAGCAGGCGAAGTTTCTATAAAAGTTATTTAAAAATAATAGGGAAAAACGCTGTACAACGCTGTCGTTTAGAGTTGATGAGTTCGTGAGTTGATGTGTTCGCGAGTTGATGAGTTGCGTATTTCGTTGATATTTTTTACCAAATAATGCCCTAAAAATGGCACTTGAAAATCTTCAATATAGAGAAAAACAATAGGCAAAGAGGATGCAAATGAGAGATGATGGAGTAAGAAAAAGCAACATTCCAAATAAAAGCAATGAGTTTATCCAGCAAGAAGCATCCTTTTGACCCGCTATCTACACGCTGTTGGGCGTTAAAAGCATGGCTATATCAGCCGTTAACACCTGCTTTTGGTGGGTAAAAAGTAGAAAACAGGGCTGCATGACAGCGCTGGATACGCATAAACAACTATGTATGAGCGAGATACGAAAGTTGCTCGTACTTGACGTATTTACACTACAAGACGGATTGGTTGTCTACACGCCAAAGATAAAGAGGCAAGGTGTCAAGAAAAATTCATTTGCAATACTTCGCAGACACCTTGTTGACGCACACCTGCATGAAATGAGTATGGAACATTTTCTACGCACCTTTTGAATACTTCATCTCATCAGAATTGTCTCACGTCTTGCCGAAAAACACGGCTCTTCCATTTAAAAATGATATATTTTGTTGTTGTATACAGCGTAGAAAAAAATCAACAACGAAATAATCAGAAAACACGAAAATTTACCAGTGATATAAAGAACCAAAGAACGTAAACGTTCTGACGAAAAGAACGAAAAAAGATGCGTTGTACTCTCTCTTCGATTTTTCGTCAAAAGTGAAATGCTGCAACTATGTTTTTCGTTATTTTAGATAGAACGGGGCGTTCTTTCGTGAAATGTCTTTTGCGGCAATATTCTTTTAGATTCTTTCGCTTCTTTCGTTGTTAAAAGATGAGATGTCATGCAGCGTTTCTATTGGTACGCAAGATGTTATATTCATTTAATTGGTAAATTTGAGAGAGAAGTAACCAAAGGATGAAAGATTTATAGCAGCAAAGGCTGTTGTTAAATGAAACAGTCGTGGCCGAAAAAAGAAAGCCCAAGAGCAGGTTTGCTGCCCTTGGGTACTTCAAGTCTCTACATTTTCTGTAAAGCTGTTATTCACGTTCACAAAATAGCTAGTCTGATGGCTTTAGTATTCGTCTTCGTTAAACAGGAAATCTTCTTTGGTAGGATAATCGGGCCAAATATCTTCGATGCTGTCATAAACATCTCCCTCATCCTCTATTTCCTGCAAATTTTCCAGCACTTCCAGTGGAGCACCCGAGCGGATGGCATAGTCAATCAGCTCATCTTTCGTTGCAGGCCAAGGTGCATCTTCTAGTTTAGAAGCTAGTTCAAGTGTCCAATACATAGTTTATCAAAATTAGATGTTAATCATTTTGCGTGCAAAAATAATGATTTTTCTATAATCACCAAGAAAGTTCCCACTTTTTTTCCATTACATTCTCATTAAAGTTGGCTTTTCTGGCCAAGACAAACAAATAATCGGACAATCGGTTCACAAAAGCGAGGATTTCCAACCGCATGGGATGTGCTTCGTTCAACGACACCATGCGCCGTTCTGCACGTCGGCACACGGTTCTGCACACATGAGCCTGTGTGCTGGCAGGACATCCTCCTGGCAACAAAAATGTTTTCTGAGGTGGCAAGGCCTGCGTCATCCTGTCAATCTCTTGTTCCAGCTCGTTCACCTCATCTGGCTGTAAACGAAAGCGATCGGCTTGAGCCGGATGCTGGGGATCGCAGGCCAGATAACTGCCGATGACGAACAAGTTGGACTGTATACGCTGAACGAAAGCCTTGTCGGCAGCATCGGTCAGCAAGGTATCTAACACGCCAAGATGCGCATTGAGTTCGTCCAGCGTTCCGTACGTTTCAATACGCAGGTCATCCTTTTTCACCCTGGCACCGCCGATGAGCGCCGTTGACCCCTTGTCGCCGGTCTTTGTATATATTTTCATTGCATCTGATATTTAGAAATTGATGATATAGAGTTGTTTGCTTTTGGCATGATCGAATAAAACGATTCCACAATCATAGAGATCAAAGGCCACCCCGGTACGTTCATCGTTGGCCAACTCTTTCCATCGCATTTTGGCCCTCTTAGAGGCGTAGATTCCCTCAACAATGAGCATTGAACGCTCGTGCGCGCTACTGACAAAGGATTCGCACATCGGCCATCGGTCATCCTCCATGGTCATCACCAGCACGTCTGCCGCCGCGAGCTTGTCCACCTGACCTACCTCATCGCCATCAACGAGGATGGTCGTGCGGCATCCTGCCTCGATAAAGGCACGGTAGACATCATTTCGGTGCGTACACAGTGTCCATTGCCTGACCTGCATCGCGTTGACAATTCGAAAGTACAGGCGTGCCAGCTTCAGCGTCAACCGATCTTCATGCGGAAAGACATGCTTCAAATCAGCATAAGCATCATAAGGATAATGATCATTGATGACCTCTCTGTCAAACCGATAAGCCGACGGCGACTGTATGCCAAAGCCCCGCGAATGGGGGAAACGACGCATGAAGACCATGCTCCGCTTGAACCAGTAACGTAGGGAAGACAGCCAGTTAACCATGATTCTTTTTATTTGGAAATAAGCAAGATAGCCTCAGCCGAGTGTTTATAAAAAGCAAAAAGAGAGGCGTTCCATCTCGTGAAACACCTCTCTCATGATGTAATATCTTATATAAGATAAGATTCAAATAAATTACTCAGAAATCTTAACAGTAGCACGACGGTTGAATGAGATTGGAGAAAGCTCATCAACACCACCGTTACCCTTGGTAGAGATGTTGTCGCGGCTTACGCCCATCTTAACAAGTTCGTTAGCAACTGTCTTAGCACGCTCTTCTGACAACCACTGGTTGTGATCGGGCTTACCGGTTGCGCTATCAGCATAACCATTAACTTCCAACTTGCAGTTGTTCTCCTTAGCATACTTAGCAACAGCCTGTACGTTTACGAGATCCTTCTGAGAAGCGATGTTGGTCTTGTTGATGTTGAAGAATACAGATACAGGAGTTGTAACGAATTCCTTAACAGTAGCTGGAGTTTCAGCTGGCTTCTGGTTAGCCAACATGTCCTTCAAACGAGCGTTCTCTGCATTAGCGTCATTGAGCTGTGCATTGAGAGCGTCAATCTGTGACTGTGACAAAGCCTTGATAGCATCAACATCTGGAGTCTTATCCCAAGATGCCTTACCCAAGTTGAAGGTCAAGCCAAGTTCGCCATAGAAGTTGTTGTCGTGTGAATCCCATCCGCGATTAGCGTTTGTCAATTCAGTACCACCGTCGATGTCGCTTTCCAAACGGTTCCAACCTGCCTCTAAGTGAAGAGCTACATGTTGACCCAAACGGAATGTATTCAAAATACCAACGCTCAAGTCCATAGCATACAAGTTGTGTGTCATTGTGCGGCCAAAGCCAGCACCTGCGAATGGAATAAAGTTCCAAACACGATTTGGATTGTAACCACAAAGCATGTTGCTCAAGTTGAACAATGCATGCTCGTTCAAAATCCAATACTTGTTATCATCTCCCACTGGTTTTCCTGCCTTGTCAGCATAAACAGTCTTACCCCAAACACCCTGCAACTTTGTGCGGAGACCGAGGCCAGGTGTAAACCACTTACCTACAGCTACAGATGCAGCGGGGCTAGAACGGAAATCTTTGAATGGACTTCTTTCCAAACCATTTCCATGTTCTTCACTTGAATACCAAGCATTCCACTCACCACCTAGCTGGATAAACCAGTTACTCCAGAAAGAGTTGGTTGCTACGCTGTGCTTCAACGTAGGGTCTGCGTCTTGTGCCATTGAGCACATAGAAACGCCGGCAAATGCCAAAACGATTAAAAATTTTCTCATAACCTTTATTTATTAAACAATCAAAAAAATTATCTTAAACAAGATAGCATATAGTGCTAATCGTGGACAAAGATAATAATAAAAATTAAATATAATCATTATTTTGCCAGAAATCAACCTTTTTAATGAAAAAAAACAACTTTTTCAATAATTCTAGTCTATTTTAGGGCTTAATGAATCGAATAAACGCTCTATTTCACACTGTTGGAGGATGTGTAAAATAGATTTACCATCAGGAGTATAATTTACATTTTGACATCTGAACAAACTGTTGACCAGGTTTTCCATCTCGTCATTATTCAACACTTGTCCCATCGGCAAGGCTGCACTTCGCGCCAAGCTCAAGGCCAAAGCCCGATGTACGTCTTCTATCGCACTGGCATCTTTCTCCTTGGCTGACACCAGCATGTCATGTATCAGTTGGACGGCATCCAGTCCTTCTATCCCCGATGGGACGGCCTGAATGGCATAGTCATGGTTACCCATGGCGGTAAACTCGAAACCCATGGCGACAAATTCTGGCATGAGCTTGGCAAAGTTCATCGCTTCGGATGGAGAGAATTCAATCAACTCGGGGAACAGCATTTTCTGCGGATAGGCTTTCTGGTTTTTGATTTGCTGCAAATATCGTTCGTACAACACCCTGACGTGAGCGCGGTGCTGGTCTATCATCATCAATCCCGACTTGACGGCCGTCATGATGTATTGCCCCTTATATTGATAATGTATAGGTGATTTGTCTTCCACCAGTTCATCGTCGGTGCCAAGCCCTTCATTAGCAGACTGGTCAAAAACATTGGGTATGGCGGTCGGCTGACTGATGCTGTCGTAGAGCTGTTCCCAATGGTCGGCCGACGGTTTGGATATGGGTTCACTACCTTTGAACGGATTGTATTGCGGATTGTAGTTTACCTTTGGAACCACCGCGCCCTCGTTTCCTGGCGTATAGACGGGAATGTCGGGCTGGCCCTGGGTGTCAAACTCGATGGATGGCACATCATTGAAAAGTCCTACCGCCTCTCTCACGGCCGCAAACAGGATTTGGAATATGGCCTGTTCGTTCTCAAACTTGATTTCAGTCTTGGTGGGATGGATATTGACATCGATATCCTGCGCCTTCACCTCAAAGTAAATAAAATAAGGTACCTGCTCGCCTTGCGGCACCAATCGCTCGAAGGCGTTCATCACGGCCTTGTGAAAATAAGGATGCCGCATGTAGCGATTATTGACGAAGAAATACTGATGCGCTCCTTTTTTCTTAGACGATTCTGGTTTGCCGACAAAACCACTCAGCTTACACATCGACGTCTCCACGCCCAACGGCAACAGGTCTTGATTGATACGCTTGCCAAAAATATCCACGATTCGCTGTTTCAGTCCTCCAGGACGGAGGTTAAACAGTTCCGACCCATTGCTGTACAAGGTAAAAGACAGCTGTGGATTGACCAAGGCAATGCGCTCGAAAGCCGAGATGATATGGTTGAGTTCTGTGGTGTTTGATTTGAGGAAACGGCGACGAGCTGGGACATTATAAAATAAATTGGCAATCATAAAATTACTGCCTACCGGACATGAACAAGGTTCTTGTCCCATAAATTTGGACCCAGCGATGGACAAATGAGTACCCAACTCATCTTCTTCCCGCCGCGTCTTCAATTCTATTTGTGCCACTGCAGCGATGGATGCCAGGGCTTCGCCACGAAATCCCATGGTCTGCAATGCGAACAAATCATCGGCCTTGCGGATTTTTGACGTGGCATGGCGTTCAAACGACAAGCGAGCATCCGTGCCAGACATCCCCTTTCCGTCATCAATTACTTGTATGGAGGTCCTTCCAGCGTCTTCGACAAGGATATTGATTTCCTTGGCGTCGGCATCAACGGCATTCTCCACAAGCTCTTTAATGACACTTGCGGGGCGTTGAATCACTTCACCAGCGGCTATCTGATTGGCTACGATGTCGGGTAAAAGTTGTATGACGTCCTTCATTCTCCTGGTTCTTTCTCCTTTTATTGTTTTCTATACGGGCAGCCCCTTCAGTTGAATGAGCAAGCACAGAACAACGAATGCCAGCAACACAACGAACAATGCTTGCAGCAACACGGTGGCAATCGAAAGAGATTTCCTTCGGTGGGCATGATGGGTAGAGCGTCTGATGGTTCCCTTCAACTGCGTTTCAGCATCATACGATTGCTTCTCTTGTTGACCCAACGCTGCCTTCGCCCTACGTTCCAACGCCTTCAGACGTTCTTTTCGTTCGTCCACATAGAGATACTGATGTTGAAAGCCACGCGGCTTTGGTTGCTGAAAGAAACTCATGGCGTTGCTCCTTTCTTTCGATTCAATCGTTGCAGCGGAGCCTGCTGTCGTGGCACATACTTTAGCTTATTGCCTCCTTCTTTCCCTCGCCAACGGAAGACATCATCCTTATCTTTCGGTCTGATATCCGCAAACCAGGCAAAATCGGGCAAGCGTTCCTTGTTGGCTGGTATCTGCGACATCGGATAAGAGGTACCCACCGCCTTGGGT
Source organism: uncultured Prevotella sp. (assembly GCA_934120735.1). Taxonomy (GTDB): domain Bacteria; phylum Bacteroidota; class Bacteroidia; order Bacteroidales; family Bacteroidaceae; genus Prevotella. The sequence continues at coordinate 8,854 of CAKOVA010000021.1, read as the reverse complement.
GTCCATATCCTCTCGAGCTGTCGGTGGTCGGCAAAATACATTTTCATCGTATCTGTTTCCAGATAGTTCATCATCACCAAAGAGCTGTCCTTGTCATCAAGAGGGTAGAACACCGACAGCACATTGCTCACAGCAATCGTCCTTCTGATGTTACCATCGGTGAAGTAAGCGTGCATTTCTTTCGATGACAATTGATTGTAATGATCTTTTTGGTCAGCCTGTTCTATCGACAATGCCTGCCCAATGACGTGCGCCTCACGAATGGTACTGTCGTTCATATACAAATGAATCTGCTCTCCCAGAAGCTGACGATTGTTGTTCCAGATGATGGGATCTTGATACATGGTCATGCACGAGTCTTTCGTACTGAACACCAACGAGTCGCATACCGCCTGAAGGTCTTTTCGGTAAACCCTCACCTTATGATATGCATGCACCTTGCGATACATGGAGTCGGTGTCGATATGAAAGGTGAACAACTTCAACGTATCACCATGCATGTACAAAGTGTCCTTTTGCGAATAGTCGATGACCAATGCACTGTCGGTGGCCACACCTTGCCCTGTCTTTTCATTGTACTGAAGATAGTTGGCCAGCAGTGAGTTTTTGTTTTTCTTATCAACGAACACCACGTTGCCGTGACCATGGCTGTCGCCCGTGCGACTGTCATAGAACAGACTGTCACCCGTAATGGTTTTCTCTCCATCCACGATGGTGGACCTGCCATACAACTGCGCCTGGTCACTCTTGGTGTGGAAAAATGCATCTTTGGTCTCCACCACACTCGACTTGGTGGTTATCTTGGATGGACCCAGCACATGGGCTATTGATTTCTTCGTGTCATAATGCAGCGTATCTGTGGTGACGACTCGTTCGGGACTCTTGAGTTTCACGTTATAGTAAAACACAGCCTGTCGGGTCTCTGTGTTATATTCACCCCAGTCTGAAACCAATCGGTCCTTCCCATCTATCAGCGTTCCACCCTCAAAGAAATAGGCATTCTTGTACAATCGGTCATAGTCCAGACTGTCGGTGCGCAAGATTTGTCTGCGGTGTTTCAGCACCACATTCTTCCTGGCCCGCATCACTTGTTCCTGTCCATCATAATCAGCTCGGTCGGCCACCAGCGACAATGTGTCGCCTTGTCGAAAACGTACATGTCCGAAAGCTTGCATGGAGTTGTCGGCCTCATAGAAGTAAGCACTGTCACAGGTCAGCCTGGCACCTTGATGTCTAAACGACACATGTCCTTTGAGTATCTGCGCTTCGGGATTAGGTCCATACAGGTCATAGCGCAACTCATCCGCATGCAAGAGTTCTACGCGATCTTTCTTTTGCGTCTTTTTCTTGTTGCGCTGAGCAGGAAGAATCTGCGCCATACAAAGTCCAAACAGGCATAGACTCACGATGAACCTGATTCTATGCCCGCCTTTTGAAAGTAATTTACCTGTTCGATTGATCATCTAACCCAACCTTCATATTCGTATGTACCCGTCTTGTAGCGGTCTTTCATCCGCACATACGTTTTCTTAATCTTATTGACCACCCAATTGTGGATAAAATCTTGTCGCTCCTTGGCCAACACGATGTTCTGCATCACCTGATAGTCTTCCGTTATCGTGGCGCGATGTCCATCGATACGATTGCGCAGTCGGATGAAGGCGCACACAGTCTTGCCACGCTTGTTAATCATCCTAAAAGGTTTGGACACCTCGCCCACCTTCATACCTTCTACCACTCGGGCCACTTCCGTGGGCAGGTCTTTCATCTGGAATCGTGAAGACAGACTTCCGGTCATCGGATCCAGATAAGCCATCAATCCCTTATTATTACGGGTATCCTTATCATCCGAAATAAATGTTGCCACGTCACCAAAAGACAATTTCTCACCTTTTATATAAAAGCTGTCTTTGCGGAGCTGCGTTGCAATGGAATCAAGTCGCATGAGTGTTTTGTTCACCTCTTCATCAGTAACCTTCGGTTTGATTAAAATGTGGCGAACCTTGATCTTATCACCACGCTTGTCAACCAACTGAATGATGTGAAAGCCAAATTCTGTCTCTACAATCTTCGAAATCTTTTTCGGATCCGTCAGGTTGAAAGCCACATTGGCGAATGCCGGGTCAAGCATACCACGCCCTGTGTAATCCATTTCACCTCCCTGGCGAGCAGAACCTGGGTCTTCTGAATAAAGACGCGCTAAGGTAGCAAAGGTGGTTTCACCCTTGGTTACACGCTCTGTATAGTTGCGCAATTCGTCCTTCACCCGATTGATTTCCTCAGGTAAGATTCGTGGCGTACGGGTGATAATCTCTACTTCCACCTCTGTTGGGACAAAGGGAATACTGTCTTCCGGCAGGTTTTTGAAATAGGCACGCACGTCAGAGGGAGTCACCTTCACATCCTCCACCAGTTTTTCCTGCATGCTCTGCACGAGCAAGTTGTTGCGGAAATCATCGCGCAACTGTGACCGCATCTGTGCAATGGACTGTCCTCGATATTGTTCCAACCGTTCAACCGAACCACCTGCCATTTCAATCCATCGATTGATTTGTCGCTCAATGTTTGCGGTAACCTGTGATTCCTGCACCTTGACAGAGTCCAATTCTGCCTGATGCAAAAACAACTTCTGAACGGCAATCTGCTCTGGAATGGCAAAATCGGGGTTCCTCTTAAACTTGATGCCCTCAGCCTCAGCTTGCAAACGTGACATTTCCACATCCGATTTCATGATGGGCTCATCGCCAACCACCCAAATCACCTCGTCGATGACACTCGACTCGGGGGCACGCTGCTCCACATTTGTAGAGTCGGCCACAGGATGAACAGCAGCCGAACCATGCGGTCGGGCACTGATTCCCAACACAACCATGAGTGCCAAAAGGGCACAGCCTACGTTAAAAGTTTTATTCATGTTTCTTGTATTGTCTATTTACGCCATCGCCAAACCTCAATGCTTGTTCACCGTAGCAAGCACGCCGCGGTTCACGGTCACGGCATATTGTTTGCGAAGCCTTTCCACCCACTGCTTCTCCAGTTCATCCTGATAGTCAGCAACCACTTGTGCTTTCACGTCCCGATAGTCTTTGGGAGCCTTAAGCTTTTTGCCGTAGGTGCCAGCGTATGGATAATCTTTCTCGAGCTTCAACGGCACTTTCTTCTTGAAGACATTCCTATCTACCAGCGAATTGTCACCTGCTTTGAAGATACCTTTCTCTACTTTGATGCGCAAGATGCTGTCGTTATTGAATGTGCTGCGCAGTTTCTCTGTCCATTGGTCAAACGACAGGTGTTTCACTGCCTTCCGCACAGCCTTCACGTCTTTTTTATCTTTTGTATAGTAGGCGATGCCCTTGAATCTGGGTTGCTCCCACTTATACTTTTTCTTGTTTTTCTTAAAATAGTCAGCCTGTCCCCTTTCGTCGCTCTGCGCCTTGGCCCAAACCTCTTTACTGCTGATTTCAAAGAGCAACAAACCGTCGTGATACTCCTGAATAAGATATTTCAAGTTCGGATCTTTCGCCACCATTTCAGCGCGCTTCTTGGCCAGCACCTCTTCCGCAGTCACGTTGGAGCCGGCAGCCTTGGCCAAGGTTTCTATCTTTTGCGAGATGATTTGCTCACGAATGCCCCGCTGCTCGATGAACCGCAAAATGTTGGTTCGCAACGAATCGTATGGGAAGAAATTGCCTTTGTCTTTCAACAACACGATGTGATAGCCGGCGGGAGAAAGGAAAGGTTTACTTAGTTCGCCCTTACGTAGGGAGAAAGCCATGTCTTCAAACTCTTTCAGCGTCTGCCCTTTCTCTATCCATGGCAGATCGCCTCCTTGGTCGGCCGAGCCTCTGTCATCAGAAAGTTGTCGCGCCAATGCGGCAAAGTCGGCACCCCTCAGCAGGGCATTGTATGCCGAATCAGCACGTTGTTTCGCCTGGTTCTTCTTGTCCTCACCATCGGTCTGGCGAATACCAAACAAAATGTGTGCCGCTTTTACCAGTCCGCCCGCGCCGTCAACACGCTGCTGAGTTTCTCTGTAAATCTCACGAGCGCGCTGCTCTACATCGGCATCCGTAATCATGGCTGGCCTGATTTGCTGGTCACGATAGGTAGCAAACTCGGTTTTGAACGAGCGAGCCGTATCCATTTTGGCAGCTTGGGCGGCCATCACCTTCAACTTGTAGTTGATGAACAAGTCCACATATTCGTCAACAGTCTTCTTATCGATCACCCCTTCCGCATTGTTCTTGTTGTAAGAATATTCAAATTCCGAACGCGTGATGGGCTGACCGTTGATGGTCATCACGACAGGATCTGTCTGCTGTGCCAGAGCCATACTGCTACAGCAGAGCATGATGGTCAAAAGCTTTTTCATTTTTCTCATGTCTCGATGCTAATCTATCTTCACCGGGAACTCCCGCCACGCCGTTTATTCCGGGCGGCTGTAGTTGGGAGCCTCACTGGTGATGGAGATGTCGTGCGGATGACTTTCCAAAACACCTGCGTTGGTGATGCGTACAAACTTCGCATCATGCAATTCCTCTATGGTTGCCGCTCCGCAATAACCCATGCCGGAACGCAAGCCACCCATCAACTGATAAATCACTTCCTGAACGGTTCCCTTGTAAGGCACACGGCCGGCGATACCTTCCGGTACCAGCTTCTTGGCATCCGTGGTGTCTGCTTGGAAATAGCGATCCTTCGAACCGTTCTTCTGTTCCATCGCCTCCAGACTGCCCATGCCGCGGTAGCTCTTAAACTTACGACCGTTGAAAATGATGGTCTCGCCAGGACTTTCCTCGGTACCTGCCACCAACGAACCCACCATCACTGAACTGCCACCGGCCGCCAAGGCCTTCACCACGTCGCCCGAATAGCGCAGTCCGCCATCAGCAATCAACGGAACGTCCGTGTCTTTCAGTACGGAGAACACGTCATAAACAGCTGACAACTGTGGAACGCCCACACCGGCCACCACACGAGTAGTACAAATCGAACCCGGGCCAATACCCACCTTCACGGCATCGGCACCATTGTCCACCAGCAACTTGGCTGCGGCAGCAGTCGCCACGTTACCCACAACGATATCAATATTGGGGAAAGCAGCCTTGGCCTCGCGCAACTTTTCTATTACTCCCTTTGAATGACCATGGGCCGTATCAATGACCACGGCATCGGCACCTGCTGCCACCAATGCTTCCAAACGCTCCATGGTATCGACCGTTACGCCCACACCGGCAGCCACGCGCAACCTACCTTTCTCGTCCTTGCAAGCCATAGGTTTGTCCTTGGCCTTGGTGATGTCCTTGTAAGTGATGAGTCCCACCAACTTGTTGTTGGCATCCACCACCGGCAACTTCTCTATTTTATGTTCCTGCAAGATTTGTGCAGCCGCAGCCAAGTCGGTTCTGGCATGCGTGGTCACCAGATTCTCATGTGTCATCACCTCGTCGATGGCCTTGTCCAATCGGCGCTCAAAACGCAGGTCGCGGTTGGTCACGATGCCAACCAGATGTCCGTCCTCATCAACCACGGGAATACCTCCGATGTGATAGCTGCGCATCATTTCCAGGGCATCTCGCACGGTCTTGCCGCGACGAATGGTCACCGGGTCGTAAATCATGCCGTTCTCGGCACGCTTCACAATAGCCACCTGGTGCGCCTGTTCCTCAATCGACATGTTTTTGTGTATCACGCCGATGCCTCCCTCGCGTGCGATAGCGATGGCCATGGCCGATTCGGTGACGGTATCCATGGCGGCCGACACGAAAGGAGCGTTCATCTCGATGTGACGAGAGAATTTGGTTTTCAACTGAACCTCCTTGGGCAAAACTTCAGAATAAGCGGGAACTAACAGGACGTCATCGAAGGTAAGACCGTCCATCATAATTTTATCTGCAACAAATGATGACATATTTAGGTACCTTATTTAAAAATTTATTGCGTGCAAATTTAGCAATAAAAATCCACATCTGCCGCACTTTTCCCGTTTTTCTATGTCATTTAATTGAAATTAACTCGTTTGTTGAACGAGCGGAATTCCATTAGCAAGCACAAAGTTTATACTGAGATTTTCGCTTTGAAGAACGAATGTTATTTTTTTGCGGCCTTGTTCACTGCGCTTTCCGTTAAGAATACAAGGGGAGATGAACCGGAACGTTTTTAGAGATTAGTCGCCAACCCACTGTTTTTTATAACCATCAACCTTTCATAAATGAAAGAAAAGTGAGCTATATGTTTCCTGAGAATTGTTTCTATCATCATTACAAACGCTTCTACTCAACGAAATTGAATACGCATGCAGCTTGCAGGGTAGGTGTGGAAGGAGGGTAAATGTTGAGTAGGAGACAAATACTTCTATCAGCATTTATCTCCTATCTATGTTGTCGCTCCCTTCTTTACCATGCAGGATTTTTTAACCAAGGAAGAAAATAATAAGAGCCTGTCTTTTTCTTGTTTGCATCGTTCTTCTGCGCAACACCGTCCAAGGTAAAATCTGCCTTGGCATATACTGGCTCGTATGGATGGGTTATGTCTTTGTCGCTAAGCCAATAAGTACCTAACTGAAATTTACGTTTGATGATGTTTTCTGGCGTAAGTCTTTTCCAGAACTCTTCGTGAGCCAAATAGTAACCAGCTACATCAAGCGATAAATTATAGTTTGGTCCCAAATAATACACGTCTACTGTTGCTAATCCTGTTTTTGCTGTAGCACTTGGAAAAGTCATTCTAACAGCCACCTTATAGTTGTTTGTAGAGTTCTCGTCTCGTTCTTTGAAAGGCTTCATATACATAATTCCATATAAAACCTTGCTCTTATTCACGGTACAGAACCAGTTGTCAAATTTCTTCTGTTTCCCATTGATGTCCACGAAATTAAGATGCGACCCCATCGTTATACCGTTACCATATCCCTCTCCGGCATTAAAAGGCTTAACACCACCTAAGCCATTACCATTATCTAATTGCAGTTTAGGGTTATTGAAGATAGGAATAAATTCGGAGTACTTAGGCAATCGATAAAATCGGCTGTCCAAAGTGGGATAATACGCATCTTTTTTCGTACCCTCAGCGATACCCTCAGCATCGTTGTAGTTTCGCCTCCGCATTTGGGTATCTTGTCTATAAGCCCACAAACGCTCTATGGGTAGCATTGGTCGCATTATTCTCAGCATCATGTTGTAGCATGCACCTTTTTCAAGTTCTTTACTGAAGCTACCCAAGAGATATCTGTTACCCATATACGGACACCATGTATTAGGGTCTGATTTAGCAGCGGTTCCATATATGGAGGCATCGTATGTGTAGTTTCTCCTGTTGGCATTGGTTACATCAATTTTTCCATAGAACAGCGTTTCGTTTACAATACCACCATAATTGCTTGTTTTCCTATAGTCGACAGGCATCAAGCACAAGAGGAAACCTCGTTTTGTTTTGGTGTTTGTGGCTGCGGATGCTCCTGTTGCAGGCTTTTTATAGCTGTTGAAATAGATATAATTGTTGAGGTCATCCTTCCCTTGACGAAGCGAGCCGTCGTCTTTGGCTTCTTGGTAGTTGAGTTTGATGTTAGTGGTATAGTGCCGCGCGTTGTATTTTTCGTAAATGGGATCTGTGACCGTGATAGCATTCGCACTATTTGGTTCCCAATAACTTGCTGCCAAATCAGCATCTTCTTCAATTTTATCTTTGCTTATCTCAAACTTATAGGCTCCTGACGAGCAGAACGCATTGCTTTCTAATGTGATGTCACGACTCATTTTGGTATCAAGCGATGTACGATTTTCTAACCACAAAACCAGAAAAACGCCTTGTGCCTTAAAGACCATTTTTTTATCTTTGTTGCCAAGTCTTATCTGATTCCCACTTTTAACAATGCGCCGCCAAGTGGTTGCAAAAGGGCAAGATGTTGTAAACTCCTCATCCTTTTCCATGGCGTTAACTGTGGTCTCAGCGTTCACTTCCAAGCTATTCTCCTTCTTTTCACCGCCACCTATAAAAGACATCAAATACCATTCTCCTTCTTCTATATTGCTTTGAAGCGACAATTTGTCCAACACCAATTTTATAGTCGTGCCTTCTTTGATTACATTCCAATCGGCTTCTACAATCTCCTTTGCCGCATTTTGTTTATTGTAAAGTAGCACGACCGACGGCATAATTTTTTGAGTAACATTCAGTTTGGGGCATAAAACCGTTTTGCCGTCAAGATTTTCTTCGCTCATTTTAAACGGCATCTCAAACCCTTTAGCCAAACTTGGCTGATTATCTTGATTATCTGGTTGTGCTTCGATATCCACCTCATACGTTTTTAGTGTTTTCGTAGATGGTATGACACCTGAATTTGCCTCGCTGTCTATAATCGTGTTATCACACGACAGGCATAACAACGATGCAAAAATAACCATAGAAAATATTTTAGTGGTCATCTTCAGTATATTTTAAATTTTATGCTTTATGTTTTTCTTTTGTCTTCAAGTGACGGTAAATCTTATGTTCTGGTACAGCCTATTGATGCAACACTTATTCGTCATCTATCTCGTCATAAAGATCGCCACCGGGTTTAATGTCATCCACAGACGCATTTGGATTAGAAGTAGCTAAAAAATCTATGGTTCCAATAAATGCAGTGTTGGTGCGAGGAGCAACATACATCTTCTTTTGAGATGCCAAGAATGGTTGCTTTTGTTTGTCAATATCGTTATAACACATCATTTTTAATTACTTAATCTCAACTTGATAATATTAAAAAGCAATAACTCTAAAACTCTATAAATAGTAAAACGTAAGCATCCAACTTTAGCCGCCTTTGTGTGGGCTTCCAGCTTTACTACCTTTGCCCGAAAAACTTTATGTTTGT
>CAKOVA010000020.1 GCA_934120735.1 uncultured Prevotella sp. | reverse complement strand
GCACAGTTCAGGGGAGTAACGGATATTCCTTTCTTCCTTTACAGGCTTATGAAATTATGTGCATGAGGGGAGAGGGGATGCAACTGGGTTTTACGACTGACCCGGATTAGCTTTGGATCACCAAGCACGTAAACCAAGTATATCAATAGGCTCCAATCTTATCGGACAGTAATAATAAAAAATAGTGTCTAACAATTTTTTTTGACTTTTTGCATATTCTTAAATTAAGATGAATAAACTCAATATATTATATATGCTTATCTCTACGATATTTACATTTGTTTCTTGTACCCGTGTCAAAAACAAAGACTTGAAAGTAAATATTCTTGCTCTCACTGAATCTGAAAGTGTCTATTTCATACAGAAAGCAGATACAATAGAATATAAATGTTATATTGTTACAGGAGATAACGATAATATAAGTATAACAGTACCATATAGTGCTAATGATTTTATTGATGATTTAAAGAGAAAGGGCAAGGGTTTTTCAGCTTTTCCAATATCCCAAAGACAGAGGGGGTATAGAGAAACTTTGCAAGAAATGAATACATGTTTAAAAGTTATTTTAAGCAAGTATTCAAAAAGAAAAAACATCAACATACATTGTGATTTGTCTGATTTTAGTGATATTGCCATCATTGTTTCGCAATGCCTCCCAGAATATAAGTGTAAGAATAATTCTCAGATAGAAGAGTATATAAACCATACTACATTAGCAGCAGATTTGACCGCAATATTGGGAATGTATAATATGAGCGTACAATCCATATCATTAGACTCAGAAGCAAAAGGTATTTATATGAATAAGGAATTATTTTTATCAAATCACACTACATCTATTAAGGATATACCTCAAAAAATTCTTGCTGTTCCAATCAAAAAAAATATCGTAGATAATCAAAGTGGTATAAATATAGAATAACGAAGAAACAATGAACTGTAATAAGAAAAACGAATATGGTTAACGAACTTTAGCAATTCGAGCCATTCCTTGAGGGCTTCTCGCCCTCAAACTCCTCGGTGTTTTCGGGTATTAGATTATCCTTCAACACCCAAAGAAGTCTCAGCAGAGCCTATCGTTGATACATATCCATCGACATAGGGCCTCTCATGAGTGAAAACGGCAAAAGCCTGCCTGACAAGCTTATTGGCAACAGCAATGACAGCGACTTGCACAGGCTTTCCGTTAGACCGCAGCCGTTCGTAACAAGCCCTGCATTCCCTGTTGCATCTGAGAGATGCCAAGGCGGCAACATAGAGCTGGCTTCTTAGAGAAGCATCACCATTGCGGTTAATGTGACCTTTGAAATTGACTAACATACCGGAAAGTTGATAGTTTGGCGATAAGCCCAGATAACGGGTGAGTTGCTTGGCATTATCAAAGTAAGTGAAGCCACCGGTGCCCATGATGAGTGCAGCTGCAAGCGTGACGCCTATTCCTTTGATGGAAGTAAGCAGGTCCATCTGTTTCTTGTACCCTTTATGGGCAGGACAGAGAGATCCTCTTCCATAGTCTTGATCTGTTTCTCAAGGAACGTGATGGTCTTGGTGACCGACTTCTTGCAGGAAGGATCAAAGAATGGCGATGCCTCCATGGAGCCCTTAAGGTTCCTTGTAGCAATGAGTTACTTCTTCAACTGGCGTATGACCGTACGTTTCTGCCTGAGGGTAAGGATGGCATCGCTTGGGAGCTTGTAGGGCTTCGGCCACATTCTCTCACCATAGAGGGCTATGATACGGGCATCCACTTCGTCAGTCTTGATGGTGGACAGCATCGCACGGGCGAAGTTCTTAATCTTGAGAGGATTCTCCAGACTGGTCGTGACACCTGCCTCATTGAGCAGATAGGTAAGCAGAGAACTGTAGTTGCCTGTTGCCTCCATGACACAGTGATCTTCCTTAGGCGAGAGCGTCTGGATAAACGCATGAATACCCTTTACGGTGTTCTTGAACGTCCTTGTCTTGCTGTCCTTCCCTGAGGAATAAGCAACCACGAACGTAGCCTTATTTAGTATACCCTAAATAGTTTCTACACAAATACGTTTATTTCACAAAATATTGAGTGTTATGAAATACCAATTCTACCTTTTGCCATTTGTTGTTTTTTATTTACTGATGTCTGGTTGCTCAATAAAACGAAGCGATACAGAAGAAGTTACCAATGACACTATAGTATGTAAGAAGAAAATTCAAGACCACCTTGTTAGGTATTGTACTTATGAATATTTTATAATTAATAAAGGTGACACCTCTGCATATTCATTTATATTTAGATCAGGACGCGCTTATCCTCATGATTGTAACATGGAGATTGTGAACTGGCCAAGGTACAAGCAGTATTTGATACCAAAAGATACTATAATATCTTGCTATGAGCCAAATTATAAAGACTTTCTGAAGGAGATGGATTTATGTTTAAACGTCGCATTGAATGAGAAAGATTCTATAAATCTCAAATATATAGTCTTTCGCCTTGTTAATTGTACGGATATAGCTATTGAAGCTTCAAATTTATTTTACAAGATGAGGAGAAAAGATCTTACTCATCAGAATATCTTAGATGCTTTACAAAAGACTTCATTAAAAGAAGATTTCAATAGAATCCTTAAAAAATACAATTTACATATTGCGGACGAGAACTGTTATGAAGAGATATATCTTGTAAAAAAATCAGACTTCCTGAATATTAGTAACTATTCTAATAAAAAAGAAGTACCAGATTCCATCTTAGATGTAAACGTCAGTTTAAATATTGCTCATATGTGATTCAATCATGACTTTGGAGTGATTTTATCCCCATTTGGGCAAGGGTCTTTGTGGAACAAACGGCAGTTTGTGTCATTAGACACACCTTGCCAGTATAAAGAAATGATACTTCTGTTGTTGATATTACCTCCCAATATTTCCTGACCAAAGTTAAGACTTATCGACTTATTAGCTTCTTGACTTATCGACTGAGTTAAGTATGTAGTTTAATCAGTGAGTCAATTTTGACCTGAGTTAAAGCTAACTTACTGACCATCTGACTTATAGATTTACTTTATTCTTGATTATACTTTGTAAACGAGGGTGCAGCCTATTGGGTTCCAATGGTTGGTGAGGTTCTTCAGAATAGGGTTTTCCCTATCGTCTTTTCGGGAAAATCCTCACTGCATGAAAGTTTTGTTTACTATCTTTGTAGTGCTGGAAAACGGGCCTGAAGATATTATTTGGGCCGTGTCCTGGCGTTAAGCTGAGGGCTGTCAGGCATGCTTGACAGACGAAAATTAGGATTAAAGAATGCAAGAAACATGAGAAGAGGTTTGGTTACAGCAGTTTGTGTCACGGTGCTGTTGAGTAGCTGCGGCACTTATACGGGTAGCGGTGCTTATACGGGCAGTACCCTTGGATCCGTATTGGGAAGTGCTATTGGTGGCATTAGTAATGGTGCCCGCGGCAGTGATGTCGGCACGATTGTCGGTATGGCGGGTGGTGCCATCGTGGGTGGCGCCATTGGTGCGCAGGCCGACAAGAAGCGTCAAGCCGATCTGGAACAATATCAACGCGACAAGGAGGAACGCGCTTACCAGCGAATGCAGCGCCGACAGCGACAAAATGAACAGCGCGACGACCGCAGCTCTAATTACGAGCAGCAGGGCAAGGCGTATAGCGGCTTCGATGAAACGAATAGTGGCGACGACCGTTTGTACGATTTCGAGGGCAGTGATTACACGGGTGATTACAGCGCACAGAAGCCCACCACCCATCTACCCGAGTCGTCAAGTGTTGAAAAGTTGGCGAAGGGACTCAGTTATACTCCAGCCATCGAGATTCGTAACGCTCGTTTTGTAGACGACAATCAAGATAATGTCATTTCGCGTGGTGAAATCTGTAAAGTGATTTTTGAGGTGTACAATCGTGGCACTCAGACCTTGTACGACATCCAACCAACGGTGGTAGAGATGTCCGGCAATAAGCATCTGTCTATTTCACCCAGTCTGCATGTGGAGAAAATAGAACCTGGCGCAGGCATTCGGTACACGGCTGTGGTTCGCGCCAACAATAAGTTGAAGAAGGGAACGGCTAAGATTTGCGCGTCTGTCGTGCAAGGCAACAAAGCCATCTCGAAGGTTTGCGAGTTTAATATTCCGACAAAGAAATAATCGATAGCCAGTCATCTATCGAGTCATTGCATCTTTCTTCCAGTTAGTCAGCATACATAAATCAGCCCCATGCGGGCCCCATAGCTCTTTCATTTAAAAATGATATATTTTGTTGTTGTATACAGCGTAGAAGAAATCAACAACGAAATAAACAGAAAACACGAAAATTTGCGAGTGATATAAATAAGCCAAAGAACGTAAACGTTCAGACGAAAAGAACGAAATGAAATGCGTTGTTCTCTATATTCGACTTATCGTCAAAAGTGAAATGCTGTAACTATGTTTTTCGTTTTTTTAGATAGAACGGGACGTTCTTTCGTGAAATGTCTTTTGTGGCAACGTTTTTTAGATTCTTTCGTGTCTTTCGTTGTTAAAAAACGAGATGTCACGATGTGTGACTGCTGGTACGTAAGATGTCATATTCATTTCATTGGTAAATTTGAGAGAGAAGTAACCAAAGAATGAAAAGATTATAGCAGCAAAGGTTATAGTTAAATGAAAGAGCCGTGATGCGGGCCAAGTAAATGCTGGGCAACAATTGTTGTTCGGCATTTTTAATGAGGGTAGGAAACCGCACTAACGGCCTCGTTTGTGATGAAAGTGATAGCCAACGCCCAACATGAGGTGATTGGGTGTTTTGAAGTCGTATAAGCTATAACCGATGTTGAGGAAAACAGAATGTGCTACATCAACTTTCAAGGCCAGTGTTTGATACCATCCTTTCAGTTCAGCATGTGCGTTGATGATGTTCTTTCCAATGCCCGCATCGATGGTGAAATAAGGCATCACAAACTCAGCTCTGGCAGAAAGCCCGAGAGACATTTGTCGGATGGCGGAGGGACTCACAACATGATCCAGGTCGTTGTGCGAACCGCCAATTTCCACAAGGTAATCTTCTATGTACAGGTTCGAGCTGCTGTCGTACACGCCATCCAGTGAAATGCCGGCATTAAACCAGTGATTCAGGTTGTAGAGCGGGGTGAAGTTGAAACCTATCACGCCGTATCTGTCTGGCAAAGCCACGGGATTGCCATCCAAATAGATGCCTTGTTTGCGCCAAGCACCATAAACCAGGAGGTCGTAACTGATGTGCTTGTTGAACGGCGGAATGACACTCTTGGGAATCAGTCTGTCATTTTTACGGTTTAGGTAGTAGGCCAGACTGACGCGACCGCCTATAATGTTGAGCCCAGCATTGGGTATTGAGGTGTTACCATTGGAATAGTGGGAAAGCGAAATGCCTGTGTTCAAATCCAGATGGTTGGAGAGTCGCCACCTCAGATAGAAGTCGGCGTCGATATAGGCGGTCACTTTCGATCCGATAACCTTATTCTGTGGGTTGGTTTCCTGATTGTATGGATGCCAGTTGAAGGTAAGTCCCAGGTTCCATTCGTAGTTGAGCGACAGGCTGGAGGTGAATCTCTTGATGGGCGCACCCTGAAAGATAAAAGCCGATAGCGGGTTCCCCAATTGTGGATTCAGGTTGTGGTAAGCCATACCAATGCCTTGGTAAGCATCCTTGTACGTCTGGGCTTGCACACTGGCCTGTGGCATCTGGAAGGCATATTTCAGGCGGGTAGTGAAGGCGTGGTTCATCGTTCTTCGCTCATCGTTAGCCCCTTTGAGGTACGGGTTGGTGTGCAAAATGGTCGATGGAACAACGTCCCATTCTAATCGGTGAATGGTCTTCTGCTGCACTTGCAAGGTGTCAGTATCTTCTGCATGAACATTGTTGGCAAAAAGAGCAATCCATAGCATGCTCAATGCAAGCCTTGTACCTGTCTGAAAAATGAGTTTCATGATGCGATGATGATTACAGGAACAAAAGTAGTGAAAATGATTGGTTGTGGCAATAGAATGGTATTAAAAATCAATCTGCCGTAGCCAATGCCGACATGAATGGAGGATAGGGTGGCAGTAGCTTAGCTGATGGCTCAGAGTAGCGTGTTAAATATTGCTAATGCGTTGCATAAAAGGGAAAAATAGTTGGAGGATATGCTTTTTGATATGTATATTTGTGATATCAAAATAATATCAATAATCAACAAAATTATGGAAAACAAAGAGTTTACTTTTAAGGGAATGAAGGTCAACGGATTCGTCATGTTGTTCGTGTTTTTAGCCATTTTCGCCTTGGGCGTGTTCCTCATTGTGGCTGGTGTCGACTCTTCGGATGGGCTCATCGGGGCAGGTGTGAGTGTTTGTGTCACAGACTTGATCTTATTGATGGGCTTTGTGCAGGTAGAACCCAATGAAGCTCGGGTGATGATGTTCTTCGGAAAGTATCGCGGAACCTTCTCTGAGGTGGGCTTTCATTGGGTCAATCCGTTTATCAATACGAAGGAATTGTCTCTTCGTGCCAGAAACCTGAATGCCGAACCCATCAAGGTGAACGACAAAATTGGCAACCCAGTGATGATTGGGTTGGTGCTGGTTTGGAAGCTGAAGGATACGTATAAAGCGATGTTTGAAATCGATTCGCAGACCATGGCGCAAGGTCTTGGCATCTCTGTGGGTAAGGATGTGAGCAGCATTATGCGTGCTTTCGAAAACTTTGTGATGATACAGAGCGAGGCTGCCCTACGACAAGTCGCTGGTCAGTATGCCTATGACAACAACGAGTCCAATCAAGAGGAACTGACCTTGCGTGATGGTGATGAGTCTATTAATAAGGAATTGGAAATGAAGTTGGCCGAAAGGTTGGAGATGGCCGGTATCGAAATCGTTGAGGCTCGCATCAATTATCTGGCTTATGCGCCCGAGATTGCGGCCGTGATGCTACGTCGTCAGCAGGCATCTGCCGTCATCATGGCCCGCGAGAAGATAGTAGAAGGAGCGGTATCGATGGTGAAAATGGCTATTGATAGGCTCTCCAGTGATGGCGTTATCGATCTTGATGACGACAAGAAGGCTGCAATGGTCAGCAATTTGATGGTGGTTCTCTGTGGTGATGATACGGCTCAACCTGTTGTCAACACAGGTACGTTGAACATGTAAGGCGAATGGCAAAGAAAGAAAACAAGAATAAAAGTTTCATTCTGCGTATTGATTCAGACACGATGGATGCGGTTGAGAAATGGGCTGCCGACGAGTTTCGGTCTATCAACGGCCAACTGCAATGGATTATCAGTGAGGCTTTACGCAAGAATGGGCGACTCAAAAAACGAAAACTACAGGTGGTGGAGGAAGATAAGCTGGATGAAAACGCTGAAGAGCCTACCACCTAAGCATCCTGTGTCTTTGCAGATGGATGAATGTTCGTAGCTTTATTCATAATTCGTAACATGGGTAGGCTCACATGCAATGACTGATTCGAGAAAATAAACATGCCGAAGAAGGAAAACCCTCTTCGGCATATTGGTTTAAATGCGCTTGTGTCGTATGCTTTACTTCTTCAGCTTCAGGTCGGTATTGGTACCTTCTCCTGCTTCTTCAAACTTGTCGGATACCAGACGCAGTGTCTGATCGTCCAACTGAAGGAAGGTCACTGAATCCATTTTTTCTGACTGTACGCGTACATAATTCTTGCCGTTGTTCTCAATCAGTCTGGCTACACCAGTGGTGCGAGCCATGGTTTCTTTACCCTTTGGGGTAACAGCAACCTGCTCGTAAGCAAACTCCTTGATGCTGTCTCCATAGATCGAAAGGCTGTACTGGTACGTGCCATCAGCGGCAGGACCCTCACCTTCGTAAACCAGTGTGTCGGCTACAATCATTGTGTCGGCTGCCAAAGAATCTGTACCTTCTGCATTGGCTGCTTTCTTACCATTTTGCTGACACGCAGCAAACATAGCTGCGGCAGCGAACATAAATACTAACTTTTTCATATTTCAGTTTGTTTATAGAATGATACAAAGATAACTCTTTTTTTGCATTTATATTGCAGCTGCGTGTGGTAATATTTGTAAAAAACGAAAAGCCACCCAACCATACCGGCAAAAATGCGTATCTTTGCCGTTGAAACTAAGCATAGGAGAGGCAAAAAATGGGAATCAACGTAGCTGATATCAAGGACAAGCGAATCGCTGTGCTGCTTTCGGGCGGTGTAGACAGCTCGGTCGTGGTACACGAATTGGCGCAAATGGGACTGCATCCCGATTGTTTTTATATCAAGATAGGCCCCGAGGAAGCCGAAGAGTGGGACTGCTCGTCGGAAGAAGATCTGGAGATGGCTACCGCAGTGGCTGCGAAATACGGTTGTAGGTTGCAGGTTGTTGATTGTCACAAGGAGTATTGGAGCGAGGTAACAAAGTACACCATGGAGAAGGTGAAGGCGGGTTACACGCCCAATCCCGACGTGATGTGCAACCGACTCATCAAGTTTGGAGCCTTTGATGCAAAGGTTGGCCATCAGTATGACTTGATTGCGACGGGTCACTATGCACAAACCGAGGTGATTGACGGCAAGAAGTGGCTCGTTACCAGTCCTGATCCCGTGAAAGATCAGACCGACTTTTTGGCTCAGATATACGACTGGCAACTCAAGAAGGCCTTGTTTCCCATTGGGCATTATCAAAAGAATGAGGTGCGTGAGATTGCCGAGCGCGAGCACCTCGTCAACGCCAAGCGCAGAGACAGTCAGGGTATTTGCTTCCTGGGACAGATTGATTACAACGAATACCTGCGCCGCTATCTGGGCGAAAAGCATGGAGACGTGATAGAATTAGAAACGGGTAAGAAGATTGGTGAGCACCGCGGATTGTGGTTTCATACTATAGGTCAGCGTCACGGACTGGGCTTTGGAGGCGGTCCTTGGTTTGTGGTGAAAAAGGACGTTCAGGCCAACGTACTCTATGTCAGTAGGGGATACGACCCCAAGACGGCCTACAAGTCGGTCTTTAAGGTACACGATTTCCATTTCCTCACCGAGCCTTTGGATATGGAGCACATTACATTCAAGATTAGACATACGCCCGAATATCATCCGGCAACGATTGAGAAGACGGCTGAAGGCTGTTATACCGTTCATGCCGCACAACCCATTCACGGCGTGGCACCTGGACAATTCTGCGTGGTATACGATGAACAGCATCATCGTTGCATCGGTTCTGCCGAGATTACCGTATAGGTTAAAACTGCTTGTGTTTTTCCTTCGTGGCACATGGCTTTTTGCTCTTCCGCACCAATAACATTGACTTTGGAGATGTGAAGCAATGCTGTTGATGTATAATAACTTGCGTAAATATGTAACGATCTATATGATAGTGAGATACAAAAAAACGAATTATGAGCGTTTTTTCGAGCTGTCCTCCTATTGGTTGCGAATACGTGCGTATTCAGGAGGCATGTAAAAATATTTCGGTGTTTACAACAGTTTCCTCGAATTGTGTTATGAAGTACCATAGGGACGTGGTTTATCATGTTCAAATGGGTTAGACGGGGTGATGCGGACCGTGGTGAATCACGCTCCTATGTTCCATCCGATATGATAGTTGGGAACATGATTGTGGTGAGAGAGCCTAAAAGTTGAATTGAAAGAGCGGCAGGAATAATTTAATAGGCCGCACGATATTTGCTGTCATCTTTATCTTCCAACATGTTGAGATAACTCTGATAGCGGCTGACGGAGATGTAATGATTCTCAACAGCTTGTATCACCGCACAGCCAGGTTCGTGGGTGTGCGTGCAATTGTTGAATTTGCAATCTTTGGAAAATTCGAAGATTTCCTTGAAATAGCTTGTCAGTTCTTCTCGCTCGATGTCAAAGGTTCCGAAGCCTTTGATGCCCGGTGTGTCAATCAGGTAACCACCCTCTGCCAGTTCTATCATCTCGCTGAAAGTGGTGGTGTGCATGCCTGTGCCGTGTGCGTTGCTGATTTCGGCCGTACGTTGATCGGCGTGTGGGATGATGGCGTTAATGAGGGACGATTTGCCTACACCGCTATTCCCGCTGACCAGCGTAACCTTTTGTTTTAGGAGTGTTTGCAGTTGATTGATGCCCATGCCCGTCTCAGCCGATATCTCGATACACGGATAGCCGATGGTTTCGTACAGTGTCACCATTTGTTGTTGGTAGCGACGTTCGTCATCGTTGAGCAAGTCGGTCTTATTGAACACCAAAACCACGGGTACTCGATAGGCTTCAGCCCCGGCGAGGAATCGGTCGATGAAAGTAGTGGAGGTTTCTGGCTGCTTGATGGTGATGATCAGGAGAGCCTGGTCGAGATTGGCAGCGATAATTTGGCTTTGCTTAGAGAGATTAGACGCCTTGCGTATGATGTAGTTCTTGCGGTCGTCTATGGCACTAATCAGTGCAGTTCCCTCGGCGTTCATGATGATGTCAACATAGTCGCCAACCGCTACAGGACTGGTGCTGCGGATACCTTTCAATCGAAAGTTACCCTTCACCTTGCATTCTACGATACACCCGTCATCGGTCTTGACGGTGTACCAGCTTCCTGTATTCTTGATAATGAGACCGTGCATGGATGGATGGAATTTAAAGCCTCACCCCCTGCCCCTCTCCAAAAGAGAGGGGAGTGGATAGACTTTTATACGGTTGGATAGTCTTGCGACTTTCTCTTTTATCATTCTTCACAAAAGAGTTGGAATTTTGAGGGACGAGTAGTTCATGACTCAATAAACTGATTAACTTGCAAACTCATAAACTAACAAACTTATAAACTCATCAACTCATGAACTTACAAACTCATCAACTCAAATTCCCTACACCGTCATGATTTCTTTCGTCTTGTCTTCCAGCAGACTGTCTACCTGCTTGATGAACTTGTCGTGAATCTTTTGCAAGTCGTTCTCGGCGTCCTTTTCCGCATCTTCCGACAGTCCGTCTTTAATGGCTTTCTTGAGTTTGTCTTTGATTTCAGAGCGCACGTTGCGCACTTCTATCTTCGATTTTTCGCCTATCTTGTTGCACTGCTTCACTAAATCACGACGACGCTCCTCAGTAGGTTGAGGGATTCCCAGGCGGATTATCTCACCATTGTTCTCTGGTGTGATGCCCACGTCAGAATCCATGATGGCCTTTTCGATGTCCCGTATGGCCTTTCTGTCCCACGGTTTGATGGCGATGGTGCGTGCATCAGGAACAGAAACGTTGGCAACTTGGTTGAGAGGAACCATGGATCCGTACGAACTGACCATCACTCCGTCCAAGATAGCTACGTTTGCGCGTCCCGCACGAATGCGGTTCAATTGTTCTTCTAAAAATGTGGTAGCCATCTGCATGCGCTCTTCGGCGCTTTTTAATGTAGATTTTACGTCAATCATATCTTTTCTTGCATTAGAGTTAGTATTGTACAAAAATAAGCAAATACCAGGAAATAAACAACTGTTTGCTGGAAATTGTTTTACGTTATGGGGCGGGAGAGGTGTTACGTTGTTGGCTTTTCTTCAACCCGTAGAGCTGCCTCTCGTCACAGTTTGAAGCCTTTTTGGCTCATCATACTTGCTGTTGATGGAGGCACTTCAGCTCGGCTTCCACCTGGTTTGTCAATGCGACGAATTGTGCCACGGACAACTGTTCGGGCCGTTTGGTCATCAGTTCTCCTGCATAGAATTCGGCGGACGCACCCTCACCCGGGAATAGCTGCCGCAGGCTTACCCGCAACATCTTGCGTCGTTGATTGAAAACGGTTTTGACAACTCGTTTGAAGAACATTTCGTCACAACCCAGATTGTGCACCTCGTTTCGGGTCATGCGTATGACCGCACTCTTTACTTTGGGTGGCGGATTGAACACATGTTCGTCTACCGTGAACAGATATTCCACGTGATACCAAGCTTGTATCAAGACCGACAGGATGCCATACGCCTTGCTGCCTGGTTCAGAAGCGATGCGTTGTGCCACTTCGCGCTGTATCATGCCGGTGCAGCAGGGGATGAGGTTTTTGTAGTCGAGCATCTTAAAGAAGATTTGTGAGGAGATGTCATACGGATAGTTGCCCGTCAAAACAAACTGCTGGCCATTGAATACCTGTTGGAGGTCCATGCGCAGAAAATCCTGTCCGATGATGTTGTCACGCAATTTGGGATAGTTTTCCCTGAGATAAGCAACCGACTCGCGGTCTATCTCGACCGCTTTTACTTCTCGAGGCTTCTCCACTAAGTATTGTGTCAGCACGCCCATGCCAGGACCTATCTCTAAGATGGGGATGTTTGGACATGCGTCCACGGTGTCGGCTATGCGCTTGGCAATGCTCAAATCGGTCAGGAAATGCTGCCCTAAGTTCTTTTTTGGTTTTACTATCTTCATAGGTCAGTTGTTTTCTGTAGACATGTATGGCGCAACAACTCTCTGCGTTTGAATCGTCATACATGTCACTTTAGCAGGACAAAGATAGATATTAAAAATGAATTATATAGGTGCGACCGTGAAAATATCACTCAAAAGCATAAACCAGCGGCTGGCTGTATCAATCCCAAGAGAGACCTACTGACTGTTTGCCGTGTTCCCGGCGTTGAGAGGCAGCACGTATTAGCGGTCTTTACTGAAGCTCAGGTGCTTCCGGTTTGCAAGATTTCGTTGTTGAAATGGAAGGAACTGAGGGCGGAATGAACATTATGGAAGGTGTCAGACAGTGTGCTCGATACATTCAAAAAGCCCCATTTGTCAAGAGAACTTATATAAAGCAATAGCCTAATTGGTTATGTATCCAATAAAATCCCGGATTCTCCATCGAATCCGGGATTTATTTTTTATCTTTGCGTTTGTTCTTGTTTGCGGATGCTGACAAATGTTCTATCCTGCACATTCTTATATAATGAAAAAACTATTACTCTTTTTTCCCATCTTCCTATTCATCTTAGGATTCTCCGCTTCTTGCAAGTTTGCGCCTTCACAAGAGTTGGGTGACACTGTCGCAGCCGAGGTCTTTGAACCAATCGACACAGCCGTTTTGAAGCAACAGCAAAGAGAAAAAATGTCGAAAGCAAAAGACAGTGTGGACATCTTCATTATTGGTGAAGGCTCTACCCGTGACAAACTACAACTCATCTCATACCCTTCGCACCGCGACACCATGCTCTTTGGCAAGAAGCACCCAGTGAAAGTGACGGGTAGCGCAGACTATGGCCGCGTGGTCCGCATTGTTTTTGTGATGGGAAAAGACAGTACAAAACTTGTTAAACAGGTAGAAGAAATCAAGATGGATACTGCTGTTGCGGCTCCATGATTACATGTCGTTTTCTGGTAGTGATTCCAGCAGTAGTTCGATGAGGCGTGGCAAGGCATATTGGTCCAGTTCACTTTCTTCCACCCAGATGTAGTCATCTGGCAATGCCGGTTGCTCATTGGCTTCCAAAAGATAAAAGTCAGCCTGCAAGATGCGGTGCGTCAGCACGTGCTTCACACCTTTTTTTAGCAACAAAAGCTGTCCGGGGAAGTCGGGCAGTTCTTCGTTTTCATAGAGCAACGGTTCCCATAAGCCCTGCCAAATGTCACCGGCCGCTCGGCGATGAATGGCTGTTTTTCCTTGCCATCGCACATACACATATACTAATTTGCGCGTCTTAATCTTTAAAGTTTTCAGTTTGACGGGCAGTTCATCAACCTTACCTGTCCGCAAAGCCACGCAGGAGTCCGTCATAGGACATATCAAGCAGCGAGGCGATGTGGGTGTACACTGTATCGCACCGAAGTCCATGATGGCCTGGTTGTAGGCCGATGGCTCAGCCGCTGGCAACAACGATTGTGCCAGTGCGGCAAATTCTTTCTTTCCTTCGGTGGTGTTGATGGGCGTATAGATGCCGTAATGACGTGCCAACACCCGATACACGTTTCCGTCAACTACTGCCACCGGCAGTCCGAAAGCTATCGAACCAATGGCCGCGGCCGTATAGTCGCCCACGCCTTTCAGGGCCTTCAGCCCATCCATCGTGTTGGGAAAATGTCCCAACTCCACCACTTGTTTGGCTGCATGGTGCAGGTTTCGCGCCCTGCTGTAGTAGCCCAGCCCCTGCCATAGCCGCAGCACCTCGTCCTCAGAAGCCGCTGCCAAATCTTCCACTTTCGGGAAACGAGCCATGAAACGCTCCCAGTAGGCCCAGCCTTGCTGTATGCGCGTCTGCTGCAAAATCACCTCACTAATCCAGATGGCGTATGGGTCGGTAGTCTCGCGCCATGGCATGCTACGCCCGTTCTCGCTGAACCAGCGCAGCAAGGCCAGTGTGAAAGGACTGCTTCCCATGTCGTTTTCTTTCTTCATTTGTTGGAGATTCCTGTTTTCGTGCTGTTGGTGTGGCTTGCGATCCACAGCCAAGTGACGGAAAAAGAGATTATCTTCCCCTTGTAGGGCTGATAATCTCTTCTATGTTACATTACATGTCTAGGGTCTACTTCACGCGTGAGCCATATTGCTGGTCAAGGTTGAAGATAGCCGTGTCGCCCATACGTTTGATACGGTCCACAATACCGCTGGCGGTAGCTTCTTCCTCTACCTGCTCGCGTACAAACTGCCAGAGGAAATCCTGGGTAGCATTATCATTCTCTTCTACAGCCTTGGCGAGCAACTTGTCAATCAAGTGGCTGATGTGACACTCGTGCTTGTAAGCGTCTTCGAATGCATCCAGTGGGTTGGTCCATGTCTGCTTCACTGCCGGAATCTGGTTAACAACGGCCTCACCGCCGCGCTTGATAATGTAACTTGCCATCTGGTAGGCATGATCCATTTCCTCTTCCGACTGTCTTTTCATCCAGTTTGAAAAACCGTCAAAACCCTCTTTCTCTAAGTAGAAAGACATGGAAAGATATAAATTAGCTGAAAAAATCTCTTCAACAATCTGTTTGTTGAAAGCATCTTGCAATGTGTTTGAAATCATATTCTATAATATTTTAGTGAAACATTCTATATGCAAATATACTAATAAAAATGCAGAAACGTGTGCTTTTGTCATGATTTTTAGTTTTTTTCGGTCAGAATCTCCACACCTATACATCCTACAAGCTGCGCTTGAGTATCACCATGCCCGTCAAAGAGCGTTTGTTGTCGTTTTAAAGGTGGGCGACGAGATGGGCCTCATGACACAAGTGAGGGTAAGAAGTGATGAAATCACGGACGACCCCGTGGTCTACAAAAAACGAAAAGCGGGGCGGTGGGTGGTTTTTGATGGCCGCCCTCGCTCAATCATCCTCATCGTGCGTTTGCGTTTTAGGCCAATTGACCAAATACAAACGCTCGGTGGCGCGGGTGAAAGCGGTGTACAACCAATGCACATAGTCGGGCGTAAGCATGTCGTCGGTCATATATCCCTGATCCAGATAGACATGCGCCCACTGCCCACCTTGCGCCTTATGACAGGTGATGGCGTACGCATATTTCACCTGAATGGCGTTCAACAACTTGTCTTGCCTCATCTTTTTGAGCCGTTCCCGCTTCAAGGGAATGTCGGCATAGTCGGCCATCACCTCCTGAAACAATCGCTCGTTTTGCGCTGGTGTCAACGCTGGTGCCTCTGTGTTAAGGCTGTCCAGCAAGACCGTTGCTTGCAATTCGTATCGGTCGTAGTCGGGGAATTGCAACCAAACATCAGCAAAACGGAAGCCATACACTTCGCGCACGTTCCTCACTCGCTGCACCAAGGCACGATCTCCGTTGGCCAAAAAGGATATTCCGTTGGTGCCGTTTCCATCTTTCTCCGCCTCTCGCATGGCCGAAGAGGTAGCAGCGTCACTCGCAAGCGGCGCATCGTTCACCGATGATTCGGTGGCTTGTTGCAACCAAAAATAATTGTTCCGCACCACCATGAGCCAGTCACCGGAGCTTAGTTCCTCCTCTCTATCCAGGATGGTGTTACGGATACCGCTGTTATAGATGTTGGCCCGCTTGTTACTTCTCGTCACGACGATGGTTTCGTCCATGCCCACTTCCGAGTAACTATCATTGAGCGTCTCAATCAATTCATCGCCTGGCACCATCTTGATGTCAGCGAATCCATGGAAATGTATCTGGGGTAATTCGGTCAACTCGTCACGGGTGATCATCTGCCTGATGAGCGTTGCATTGTACAGAATGCCGCTCTGTCGGCTCTGTCGCAACACCTCACTGAGCGTACACTCGTAGGTTTTCAGGCCATACCCTTGTAAGAAGTCGGCGTTCAGAGCCGGAGATTCGGTTTCACCGACAGGCGGCAGCTGCGCCTGATCACCGATGAGCACCATCTTACAGTTGCGCCCACCGTAGACAAACTGCACCAAATCGTCTAACAGACACCCGCTTCCGAACGACGAGTCGGGCATGCCGCGGTTGGAAATCATCGAACATTCGTCTACCATGAACAGCGTGTCGGCATGGCGGTTGTAGTTGAGATTGAACACGCCACCATCACCCTCAAAGGTTTTCTGTCGGTATATCTGGTGATGAATGGTGTAAGCAGGGTGCGTGCTGTTCATGGCAAACACCTTTGCGGCGCGTCCGGTAGGGGCCAAGAGCATCACCTTTTGCCCCAATGTCACCATGGTACGCACGATAGCCGCAGCCAAAGAGGTCTTCCCGGTGCCTGCGCTTCCCCGTAAAATCATCACCGCATGGGGGGCGTCATCCATCATGAAACAGGCAAAGGTGCGCAGAGCGTCGGCCTGTTCGGCTGTAGGTTCGAGTGCGAATTGTCGTTTGATTTGGAAGATAAGTTCGTCTGTGATCATGTGTTCAGAAAGAGATAGAATGAGAAATTTACCGATTTGTCGGTTTATTGGAAACTATTTTGTACTTTTGCAAGTGTAAGATGATTCGCCATACGCACAAAGATACAACAAAAATCGGTCATGAAAGTCAAAGTAAAGCATAATTATCTTTTAACCTGCTGCGTCTTGATTCTGGCCATGTTGTGCATCTTGAGCATCTACGGCCCCATCCGCTTCAAGCAGCAACAGACTGAACGGGAAACAGAAGTGAAGCGCCATTTGGTGCAAATACGCTTGGCCGAAGAGAAATACCGCATGGCCACGGGAGGCTATACCGCCAGCTTCGACACCCTGATACGACGGGGGGTGCTGGCCGACTCCCTGCGGTTTGTTCCGCATACTAACCACAAGCAGTTCGAGATAGAAACCGCCATGCAGCTCACTAAGTCGGGGCGACAGCTGCCATTGATGGAATGCAGGGCCTATTATGCTGACTTTTTACAGGGATTGGACCAGCAAGCCATCCAACAACTGATTGACGACAAGAATGCAGCGGGACGCTTTCCCGGACTGAAAATCGGAGATCTCAACACTTCAAACAACAATGCCGGAAACTGGGAATGACATACAAAGAAAGAGAGCAAGGCTGACATTCAGAGTCAGTCAGCACTCCTTGAGTTTCTCCGTGATAGACAATTCCACGGAGAGCCAATTGGCTTTCGAGCCTTATATCCTCAAGAGTGGCATTTCGTTGGCTGCCAACTTACGCGAAGCCTTTGAAGAAAGCGACCTGCTCTCGTATGGCTACCAACGGGCACAGGTGATGGTCGACTCGCCTGTTCTGATGATTCCCATTGACGAATTTGATGAAAGTGTCATCGAAATCCTTTACCATCACACCTTCATCGGGCATGGCGACAGCGCAGTGTTGCACGCCATCCTGCCCAATCTCAACGCTGTGGCCGTGTTCTCCATGAACAAAGACCTGAAATTGGTTATCACAGACCATTTCAACGACGTGCGTTTCCACCCCATGTTGCAGCCGGTTTGGAGCTATCTACATAAGCGAAGTTTCACAGGAGCGTACCAAAAACTGTACGCATACTTTCATGATAAGAAGGTAGACGTGTTTTGTTTTCAGCATAACCGCTTCAAGTTTTGCAACACGTTCAATGCGGCAAGTGCGCAAGATGCCATCTACTTTCTGCTGTATGCATGGAAGTTGCTGGCTTTGGACACCGAGAAAGACGAGCTGCATATAGCGGGCGACGTTCCCGAACGCAAATGGTTGACCGACAACCTGCGCCGCTATTTGCAAAAAGTGTACTACATCAATCCCGCAGCAGAGTTCAACCGTGCCCCCATCATCAATATTAAAGGAATCACATTCGACCTCATCACCCTCTTTTTGAAAGGAAAATAATGCGCATCATCACAGGCTTATACAAGGGAAGACACTTCGACATACCCCACACTTTCAAAGCCAGACCCACGACAGACTATGCTAAAGAGAGCATTTTCAACGTGCTGAACGGCTACATTGACTTTGAAGGAACCGTGGCTTTGGATCTCTTTGCAGGTACAGGCAGCATCTCCATGGAGCTGTTGTCGCGTGGATGTGAGCAGGTAGTGAGCGTGGAAGCCGACCGTGACCACGTCAACTTGATTCGCCATTGCATGCAGAAATTAGGAACGGAGAAGAATGTTTTGATTCGAGGTGACGTGTTTCGCTTCCTGAAAAATTGCCACCAACAGTTCGATATCATCTTCGCTGACCCTCCATACACCTTACCCGAATTGGAGAAGGTACCCGAACTTGTTCTGCAATATGACCTACTGAAACCAAACGGCGTGTTCGTATTCGAACACGGAAAGAAGAATGATTTCAGCACATTGCCGCAATATGTTGAACATAGACACTACGGCAGCGTCAACTTTACCATATTCCAATCCAAAGACATGTAATCGCTTACGAAGGGAAGCGCCATCATAGAAGCGGAGCAAGCAGACGTACCAGCGACTCCCAAAGCCTGTTTAAGAACGGCCTACGCATGAAATCTGTCAGTCTGTCGATAAGCACACACGATTCCTGATCGGTCAAAAAGACCTGCTTCATGCGCAAAGCCAACTCCTCATCGTAAAAGAAAATGTTAGCCTCGAAGTTGTTTTCAAAGCTGCGGAAGTCGATGTTGGTGGATCCACACGTACACAAACTGTCATCGGCCACCAAGAGTTTAGAATGATTGAAACCCGCTTTGTAGAAATAAACCTTCACGCCTGCCTCTATCATGATAGGGATGTACGACCTGCTGGCCCATTCAACTAACTTCACATCCCCATGCCTTGGCAGCATCAGTCGCACGTCAACACCAGTCAAGGCCGCTGTGCGAATGGCGAAAAGCACTGGCTCCGTGGGTAGAAAATAAGGTGTTTCCATGTAGACATAATGGCGGGCTTCAAGCAAGATGCGCACATATCCCTGCATCATTTCAGGCCAAGGCGAGATAGGACTGCTGGTCACAACCTGCGCAAGACAATTGTTTGTAATGGGTTGTTCAAAGGGTGGATAATACTTTTGACTGCTGATGAGCGTCCTATCCACGAAATACCAATCTACCAAAAAGGCACGCTGTATGGCGTACACGGCTCCCCCGCGCACCTTCATGTGTGTATCTCTCCATGGTTGTTTGGCCGAACCGCGTATGTAGCGCATGGCAATGTTCATGCCACCGATGAAACCAATCTGCCCATCTACAACGGCCAGCTTGCGGTGATTGCGGTAGTTTACCTTGCCGGTGAATGCCGGAAAGTGCACTGGCATGAAAGAACGCACATCAACACCAGCGTTGCGAAGCCGCTCAAAATACCTGCCTGGAACCTTCCAACAACCCACATAGTCGTAAATCAGTCGCACCTCAATACCCTCCCGCGCCCTGTCTATCAAGGCATCGGCTATCAACTGCGACAGCGGGTCGTCTTCGATGATGTATGTATCGATGTGAATGTGATGTTTGGCAGTGCCTATCGCCTTGAGTAACCCCAGGAAGAAGTCGGCCCCTTCGGTATAGATTTCCACCTCGTTGTCCTTGAATGGCAACGACATGTTTTGATTGGCGAACAGCTGTATCAACGGTTGATACCGTTCAGGCAGCGTCAAATCTTTCTGTTCGGCAAACTCCAACATCGAACGCTTGGTGAGTTGGTCGATGCTTCGCTGGCTCATCATACGCTGCTTGCGCGTGTTTTGGCCGAAGAAGAAATAAAGGATGATGCCCACGATGGGTAAGAAAATGAGCACGAGCAACCACGCCATTGTCTTCGACGGTTGCCGGTTGTCTAACAAGACGGTGACAATGGTGCCGATAATGATGATCAAATAGATCAAGATAAGCATCCAATGAAGGTAAACCATAGTATTGTTTATGCTGCTGGCAGGCCTGATTTGTCGGTCGGTTGGCACGACAAAGTCGCACCAGCGTGTCATTTACGGTGTTACACGATGATGTTGTTGCCCAATTTTTTGGCCAAGGCATTGCGTATTTGGTGCATGTCTTTATATTCCAGCATGAGTTGTTGCATGCGTTCAGCGTCGTTAGAAGCCTCAGCTATCTCGCGCATCAGGTCTTTCAAACGCTGTTCAACATAGTCCATGCGGTAGTCCATCACCAAGTGAATGGTATGGTTTCTCAGAGCCTCTTGCGCCTCTCTCGCCAATTGTTCCTCGTCCATGTATTTCGTTTCTGATGCTGGTTTTTGTGTTTCCATCACCTGATAAGCATCCATGCTCAACCTGCTGGCCAGTTTGCTGATTTCAATATCATCATGATGCACGAAGTATTGTTCAGCCACAAAGCCTTCTTCTCCGCTGTGACTGACAGCCTCTGACAGGATGCGCCTGTAGAGTTCTTTGCCCAATTGCAGCTGGTCACCATTCAAGATGTAGTCGATATATTGAGCCACGGTGAAGTTTACGACGTTGTGATTATCATCTTCCACGCCCTCGTAAATCAGCTGCTCGCCCTTTCTAATCACCAGTTGGATGAGCATCAGCTCCACTTTCGAAGCCTGTGCCATGGGCTTTGCAGACTGTGCTGGATGGGGAGCGGGCACGGATTGCGCCGCCTGCATGGCCGTTCTTTGCTGTTCTGTGGTTCGGACACCTCGATTTTCGCGGATGTATCGATTCATGGTGTTAATCAAAGTCTGCTCACTCATCCCGATTCTGCGCGCGCAATCCTGCACATAAGTATCACGCAGAATCTGATTGGGCACCACAGCAATGCTGCTGATGATGGAGTTGATGCCCTCCGAACGCTTGAAGGGGTCGGTGACGTTGCTCACCATCATGTCGGTCTTGAACTGTATAAAGTCAACCTGATGCTTGTCGATGTATGCCTTGAAGTCATCGGCCGAATGTTTTCTCGCAAAGCTGTCAGGGTCGTCACCGTCAGGCAAAAGCAGTATCTTCACATTCATTCCCTCACTCAAAAGCATGTCCATTCCTCGGAAGGCCGCATGGATGCCGGCAGCGTCACCATCATATAATAAGGTAATGTTGGACGTAAATCGGTGCAGAATGTGAATCTGATGCATACTGAGGGCCGTTCCCGAGTTGGCCACCACGTTCTCTACGCCGCACTGGTGCATGGAGATTACGTCGGTATAGCCCTCCACCATGTACACCCAGTCTTCTTTCGCGATGGCCTTCTTGGCCTGGTAGATGCCGTATAGCTCACGGTCTTTTTGGTAAATCTCTGACGCCGGCGAGTTGACATATTTCTGATTAACCCCCTTGGTGCGCGAGTCGAGCACGCGACCACCGAAACCTACCACCTTGCCATTGAGCCCTATCCACGGAAAGATAACTCGTCCGCTGTACCGGTCGATTAAATCACCACGGTCGGTTTTATAACAAATGCCCGTCTTCAGCAAGAACTCTTCCTGATAACCTTTGCCGATGGCTGTCCGTGACAGCAGCGTGCGGTCGGGTAGGTCGTACCCCAACTGGAACTTCCGGATGATGTCGTCGCGAAAACCACGGCTGCGAAAATACTGCATACCAATGGCTTGTCCGTCCGGGTGATTGTGCAACAAGTCGCTGAAATAGCCCGCCGCCCACTCGTTGACGATAAACATCGACTCGCGCTCGCTCTGTTCGCGCCGTTCTTCATCCGTCATCTCGCGTTCACGGATTTCGATATGATACTTGCGAGCCAGCCAACGTAGGGCCTCGGGATAATTCATCTGCTCGTGTTCCATGATAAACCCGATGGCGTTTCCGCCCTTTCCGCACCCGAAACAATGGCAAGTGCCGCGGGCAGGAGAAACGATGAAAGAGGGGGTTTTTTCGTTATGAAACGGACAAAGACCTTTGTAGTTGGCGCCACTCTTGCGAAGTGTCACAAACTCGCTCACCACATCCACGATGTTGGCCGTGTCTTTTATCCGTTCAACGGTGGCTCTGTCTATCATAGTCATGCAAAGTTAACGAATAAAATATGAAGCGCCGAATATTCTATGCCCTATTTTTCAGAATATTTCTTTGGGTCTGAAACTGTTTCATTCCTTATGTCAGCTGCTGTCCTGAGCTTGCTGCGTCTCATTTCCTTACCATGAAGAGCTACCGGAAAGCCTATCATCACGCCCCTTGAAAACACGCAAGCGGGGCATCCTTACAAAGTGGTTTACGATACCTCTCTATGGTTTTATCTCATTCATAATGAGGTGCTTATCTTGTTTTCCTACTTGATACGTTCCCCATTGTTCATGACTAACCAATCCAAACTCATTGACTTTGGCAGGCAAAGTCAATGGGTTTGGGCATCAAAGTCAATGAGTTTGGCACGCAAAGTCATTGCTATTGAAAACCATGCAATTAGCGGCTTAATTTATCTCGTTTCGCCCTTGATGCATAAGGAATGTGAAACCGAATCCTGATAGTGCATTTATGCAACCATTTATTTGGGTAAGAACCAAAAAGTTAGTACATTTGCGAGCAGACAAAAGTCCTAAAAGGAATCTGTTAACGACCATTATATTATAACACAGAATACACTCTATGAAACTGAAAATCGTTGTACTTGCCAAACAAGTACCTGACACAAGAAACGTCGGAAAGGATGCCATGACCGAGCAAGGCACGGTGAATCGTGCCGCACTGCCGGCCATATTTAATCCTGAAGACTTGAATGCGCTGGAACAAGCACTGCGCATTAAGGAACAAAATCCAGGTTCTACCGTGGGCGTGTTGACCATGGGCCCACCGCGTGCAGCTGAAATAATCCGCCAAAGTTTGTTCCGCTGCGCCGATACCGGATGGCTGCTGACCGACCGTTTGTTTGCCGGAGCCGACACACTGGCCACGTCTTATGCGCTGGCCACAGCCATCAAGAAGATAGGGCATGTAGACTTGGTGATTGGAGGCCGCCAGGCTATCGATGGTGACACGGCGCAAGTAGGCCCGCAGGTTGCCCAGAAATTAGGGCTCAACCAAGTGACCTACGCTGAAGAAATCTTGAAGATAGAAGACGGTAAGGCTACCATTCGCCGCTTGATTGATGGCGGTGTCGAGACGGTAGAGGCTCCATTGCCCGTGGTTGTCACGGTGAATGGCAGCGCAGCCCCATGTCGTCCTTGCCATGTCAAGCTGGTGATGAAGTACAAGTACGCCACCTGTCCGATGGAACGGAAAGGCGATGAGCCATGGACCGAACTCTACGAGCAGCGTCCTTACCTCACATTGAACCAATGGTCGGTGGCCGATGTGGACGGCGACCCAGCGCAGTGTGGCCTTTCGGGCTCGCCAACGAAGGTGAAGGCGGTGCAAAACATCGTGTTCCAAGCTAAGGAGAGCAAAACGCTTACCTCATCTGATGAGGATGTGAAAGCGCTGATGAAAGAGTTGATAGAAGAAAAGATTATTGGGTAGGGAGCTGCGGCCTCTCCCCCAACCCCTCCCCGAAAGGGAGGGGAGTAGTTACCTTTTTAAACAAAGAGGGTGACAGGAAAGGTTGAAACAAAGACTGCCAGAAAATAAAACAAGAGGGGGGCTCTCCCCCAACCCCTCCCCAAAAGGGAGGGGAGTAGTTACCTTTTTTAAACGAGAGGGTGACAGGAAAGGTTGAAACAAGGACTACCAGAAAACAAAACAAGAGGGGGCTCTTCCCCAACCCCTCCTCGAAAGAGAGGGGAGTAGTTACCTTTTTAAACAAGGAGGTTGACTGGGGAGACTAAATCAATAATTATTAAAACAAGGAATAATAAGCATGAAAATCCTCATCACCTACAACCAACGAGTCTAATCACTCCCCTCCTTTTTGGGGAGGGGTAAGGGTGAGAGGCTTTTTAACACCAAAATGTATATGAACAACGTATTTGTATATTGCGAGATAGAAGGCACAACCGTTGCCGAGGTATCTCAAGAACTGCTCACCAAAGGGCGCACGCTGGCCAACCAACTGGGCGTTGAGCTGCATGCGCTGGCAGTGGGCACGGGCATCAAGGGCAACGTAGAGAACCAGATATTGCCTTATGGCGTTGATAAATTGTTTGTCTTCGACGGAGAAGGGTTGTACCCTTATACGTCGGCGCCACACACGGATATCATGGTAAAACTGTTCCAGACAGAGCAACCGCAGATATGCCTGATGGGTGCGACGGTAATCGGTCGCGACCTGGGACCGCGTGTGTCGTCATCGCTCACCAGTGGGCTGACGGCTGATTGTACGCAACTGGAGATTGGCGATTACGACGACCGTAAAGCCCAAAAGCACTATGACAATTTGCTTTATCAAATCAGACCGGCCTTTGGCGGCAACATCGTGGCCACCATCGTCAACCCCGACCATCGTCCACAGATGGCTACCGTACGTTCGGGAGTGATGAAAAAAGCACTTTATGAGGGCGAGGCGAAAGGTGAGGTGGTGTATCCCGTGGTAACGGAATACGTCAGTCCAGAGTCGTATGTCGTTAAGGTACTCGAACGACATGTAGAGGAAGCCAAACACAACTTGACGGGTGCTCCCATCATTGTGGCTGGTGGCTATGGCGTAGGAAGCAAAGAGGCATTCCATCTTTTATACGAATTGGCCGACGTGTTACACGGTGAGGTGGGTGCCAGTCGTGCGGCTGTTGACGCAGGTTGGATAGAGAACGACCGCCAGATTGGTCAAACGGGCGTTACGGTGCATCCCAAGGTGTACATCGCCTGCGGCATCTCCGGGCAGATTCAGCATGTGGCTGGCATGCAAGATGCGGGCATCATCATCGCCATCAACACCGATGCCGACGCCCCCATCAACCAGTTGGCCGACTATGTCATCACTGGCTCGATAGAAGAGGTGGTGCCCAAGATGATTAAATATTATAAGGAGAACAGCAAATAAATCAAGAGCGGCCTCTCCCACAGCCCCTCACTTTTTGAGGAGGGGTAAGGGGGAGAGGCTGATTATCAAACTATGTCCAATTACTATACTGACCATCCGGAGATTGAATTTCACTTAGATCATCCGTTGATGAAGCGAATTGTTGAGCTCAAGGAGCGCAACTACCAAGACAAAGAGCACCATGATGATGCTCCGGTAAATTACGATGATGCCATCGAGAACTACAAACGCATTCTCGAAATCACAGGCGACGTGGCGGCAAACATCATCGAACCCAACTCGGAAGACGTGGACAAAGAAGGCCCGCATCTTGAGAATGGGCGCATGAAGTATGCCAGCAAAACGCTTGACAACATCAAAGCAAGCCAGCAGGCAGGCCTGTGGGGCGTATCGATGCCACGGCGTTATGGCGGACTGAACTTGCCCAATGTCACCTTCTCGATGATGTCGGAGATGATAGCCGCAGCAGATGCAGGGTTTCAGAACATCTGGTCACTACAGTCGTGCATTGACACGCTGTATGAATTCGGATCGGACGAACAACGAGAAAAGTATATCCCACGCGTTTGTGAGGGTGCCACCATGTCGATGGATCTGACAGAACCCGACGCTGGCTCTGACCTTCAGCGCGTGATGCTCAAGGCTTCTTACGATGAAAAGGAAGACTGTTGGCGACTGAATGGTGTGAAACGCTTCATCACCAACGGCGACTCGGACATCCATTTGGTGCTGGCACGGTCGGAAGAGGGTACGAAAGACGGCCGAGGACTGTCCATGTTCATCTACGACAAACGCAATGGGGGGGTGGATGTGCGCCACATTGAGAACAAATTGGGTATCCATGGCTCGCCAACCTGTGAGCTGGTGTACAAGAATGCCAAAGCCGAACTGTGCGGAAGCACGCGCATGGGACTGATCAAGTACGTCATGGCACTGATGAATGGCGCTCGTTTGGGCATTGCGGCACAGTCGGTTGGTGTTGAACAAGAGGCATACAACGAAGCTTTGGCATATGCCAAAGAGCGTCAACAGTTTGGACAAGCTATCATTGAGTTCCCTGCCGTGTACGACATGCTGTCACGCATGAAGGCCAAACTTGACGCAGGCCGTTCCTTGTTGTATCAAACGGCTCGTTATGTTGACCTCTATAAGGCATTGGAGGACATCCAACGCGACCGCAAACTGAGTGCCGAAGAACGTGCGGAGATGAAGAAATACAACCGATTGGCTGACGCTTTCACGCCATTGGCCAAAGGCATGAACTCCGAATATGCCAACCAAAACGCCTATGATGCCATCAGTATACATGGCGGTTCGGGCTTCATCATGGCCTATAAGTGCCAGCGTTTGTTCCGCGACGCACGCATCTTCTCCATCTATGAAGGCACAACACAGCTGCAGGTGGTAGCCGCCATACGCTACATCATGAATGGTACCTACCTCAACATCATGAAAGAAATGCTCGACAAAGAGGTTGAAGGCACATGGAAGCCTTTACACAACCGCTTGAAAGTGCTGGCCCAGCAGTACGAAGAAGCTGTCAACATGGTGAAAGAGGCTGACAATCAGGAGCTGCAAGACTTCTTGGCTCGCCGCCTATATAACATGACAGCCAATCTTTTAATGTCAGTATTGCTCATTGATGATGCATCACGTTCACCCGAATTGTTCGCTAAGAGCGCACACGTCTACATGCGTCACACGGAAGAAGAGAATACAGGACACTACACGTTCATCAAGAACTTCCGCGCCGAAGACTTGATTAACTATCGCGCCATGGAGCAAGAAGCAGAGTAAAACCTCTTCTTGATGGCAAGAAAATAATGGCTGTTCGTATCTATTGCGAACAGCCATTTTGGCTAATGGGGGTTCATGTGAGTTGATTGTGCAGGGTGTTTGTCTAGTTCAATGGGTCGAAATTTAGACTTGATACATCACCATCAGAACTTTCACGCAGTGCTGCAAATGACCATCAAGGTGGAGTATCATCGTGTTCAGAACAGCAACAGATACCCCAACAGACGGCTTCTACTTCTGATAGTTCAACTTGACCATCACTGGATAGTGGTCAGAAGGCAAGCGATGTATATACTGACGGAAGTTCAACTCCTCTGGCGCAGCACCTTCCTTGCTTACCTCACGACTGGTTCCCTCGGTCCAATAACCATTGGTTAGGATGCCATATTGCTTTACTTGAAACTTGTTGGAAACAAAGACGTGGTCGATGCGACTGTCTGTCATCAAGGAAGACTTGAAGCCTTGGAACGTTCCATTCTCGGCAAAACGCATTTTAGCAGCGGTGTATGAATCTTTCAGGAGTCCCGACTGGGTGAAGATTTGATAAATCTCATCATGCTGATCAACATTAAAATCGCCGGTGAGAATGACAGGTGCATTGCAACCTGCAATCTCTTTGATTTTCCTTACAACCAACTTGGCAGCCTCTCTGCGAGCCACAACACCCACATGATCCATGTGAAGATTGAAGAAATAGAACTTCAACTTGGTTTTTACGTCTTGGAACTTTCCCCAGGTGCAGATGCGGATGCAAGCCGCATCCCAGCCTAAAGCGGGTTTGTTTGGCGTTTCATTCAACCAGAAGTTGCCGTAGTCCAGACGTTTGAGCTTGTCTTTCTTGTAGAAAATGGCCGAATACTCACCAGCTTCTTTGCCATCGTCACGCCCCACGCCGATGCAATCGTAGCCGTCCAGTCCTTGTTTCAAATCACGCAGTTGCCCTACTAGCACCTCTTGCGTGCCGAAAATATCGGGCTGTTCGAAATTCATCATGTCGCATATCACCTGGCATCGCTTAGGCCATGCGTTACCTTCTTTACGGTCATCCGAATTGTCATTGCGAATGTTGTAGGTTCCAACAAACAGATTTTGTGAACTAACGCATAGCGTTATTGCCAGAAACAGGAGTGTGAGTGTGTACTTTTTCATTGATTATGTTTTTTAAAGATGATTTCTAATTGGTACAAAAGTAAAGATTATTCATGGAAACGGCAAGACGTTTAAAGCATTCTTACCCGAAAATCAAACCAGGTAGCCATAGAGCAATGTATCCAACATACTGTTATCGTGGTTCATATCTTGTCGCCATCAAGCTGGCATGACAGTCCGTTTTCACGATTTCTTTTTGAGTGAAGCAGTCACCAGGTTAATCTCTTCGTACGTCACATCGGGTGCACAGAGAGCCTTGATGGCCGTCTTGCCATTGTCAAGACCTACTTTCTCAATGACTTGTCGAATGTTTTGAAGATGTTTCTCGTCTATCAATTGCAGCAACTGAATGTCGCCTTTCCGGACAAAATGGCCCAGGTGCGTGTATATGGTACCCATGGTCAACTGCCGTTCAGCCGCTATTTGAGCGGGCGACAGCCCACTTTTGTAGAGTCTGAAGGTGATGTCTTTCGTTTTCTCTTTCTTCTTTTTGGGTGCCTTTTGCGCCTTCGACCAGCTTTTGGCATGCGGTGTCAGCTCGTCCATGGCCATCAAGAGTGCTTCTTGTTTGGCCTTAAGATAACCTTGAACGGTAAACCCGTTCTCAACGATGTGCCCGAGTAAGAAAGTTTTGGATAGATACAGCTCGCGCAAATCAGTGAGATAAGTGTCCAAACGGCGCATGGCCAATTTGTTGTTCGACGCGACATCCTGCGACTGCTCAAGAACATCACCCAGATACTGCTTCAACGTCTTGCGAAAATAGTCGGCTCCTGCCACCACTCTTTCCAAGAATTGAGGGTCACGCAGTTGCGCTGTTGTCAACCGACCGATATGCGAAGTCCACTTGTATGCAATGACGTTCACCTTGTCTTGCAAGGCCTTAACGGTAGACTTGTGTATCAACGTGAGCTTTGGATAGGCGTGGAAGAACTCGATGAACAGGCGGCACAACATGTCTTCGGCCCGCCAAAGGTCTAAAAAATTGAAGAGTTCGATGAGCTGATGACGCTCGTATTCATCCTTGAGTTGGGGCAATTGCTCGATGCTTCGTTGGGCTTCATCTTCCTGTTGACGGATGTACGACATGACACGCTCATCGTTCATCACCGCATGTGCGGGGATGGGCGACGCCAAGACCAATCCTTTCAGACTTCTACAGCGGCTCAAAGCCACGTACACCTGTCCCGAGGCGAACGACGATGCGGCATCGATGATGGCATGGTCGAAGGTGAGTCCCTGGCTTTTGTGAATGGTGATGGCCCATGCCAGGCGCAGAGGATATTGGCTGAAGGTGCCTTGTACCTTGGGTTCTATCTCCTTGGTCTGCTCATTGATTTGGTAAGTGGTGTTCTCCCACGTTTGTCTTTCCACCAGGATAGACTGCTCATCGCCTGGGCAGAGCACTTCGACATGGTCGTCATCCAGATACACAACGCGGCCGATGCGACCGTTATAATACAGTCGTTCCAACGAACTGTCGTTCTTGATGAACATCACCTGAGCGCCAACCTTTAACGTGAGCAACTCGCTGGTGGGGTAAGAGTACTCTGGGAAGTTGCCTTCGACGGTGGCTTTGTATTGATAAGTTTTGGTGGTAAGACTGTTCAGCTCACGGTTGTTATAGTTATCGGCCATGCTGTTGTGCGTGGTCAGTCGAATGTATCCATCCTCCTGTTGGGGGCGGAACGTTGGGTTGTAACGACTGTTGAGCAAGTCGAGGTCACGCTGCGTCAACTTGTTGTCGCGCAAATGGTTGAGGATGTCCAAAAAAGCCGAATCCTGCTGTCGGTAAACCTTTTGTAGCTGTAGGGTGACATAAGGCGTTTGTCGCAGCGCGTGGCTGCCAAAGAAATAAGGCGTGTCATAGTATGGACGGAGCAACTCCTCATCGGCAGGCGTGACGACGGGGGTCAACTGTTGCAGGTCACCAATCATCAAAAGCTGCACACCGCCAAAGGGTCGGTCGCGATGACGATATCTTCTGAGCACCGAATCAATGGCATCAAGCAGATCACTGCGCACCATACTGATTTCATCGATGACGAGCATGTCGAGTGTACGGATGATTTTGCGCTTCTCTCTGCCGAAATCATATCGATTCTGCACCACGGCATTGGGTACGAAGGGCGACAACGGCAACTGAAAGAACGAGTGGATGGTGACGCCTCCGGCATTGATGGCAGCCACACCTGTGGGCGCAACCACCACCATACGCTTGCTGCTGCGCTCCTTGACCTTCTTTAAGAATGTGGTTTTACCTGTTCCCGCCTTTCCCGTAAGGAAGATGCACTGGGCGGTATGCTCCACAAATTCCCACGCAAGTTCCAGTTCTTTATTCTGTTCCATATCGTAATTGTCGTGGATTAAGCTGATTGACATCCCAACGAACGATACAAAGGTAATCAAAAAATCGATGAGTAACAAACCGCCGAGAGACTATATCGATAGTCTCCGATTTATGTGAATTTTCTTGACAATGATCCTCTTTATACTTGAAGAATTTGCCAACAACTGGACGTCTTGTCGCAAATACGCTCAAAATCAGAAAGTTTTATAAGCCGTTAATGCATAATGTATTACATTAATCGCAGCTCGCCGCGTGTCAACTTTATCCGTTGTTATTCGTGAAAAGCATTGAGTTAAGGGTGCAATATGCATGCTATTGGGCAGCAAACCCATGTTCATTGCGTGCCAAAGGGATGCTTTTAAGCGAGCAAAGTCAATACTTTATGGCAAAAAAAGGATTTTTTTGCCAACTTAACTCCTGTCTTGCATCCTGTTTGCCTATCGTTTTTTTCTAGATTGAAAGTTTTTATGTGCCGTTTTTGGGGCGATAATTGGTAAAAATATACAACGACCTTGGCGGCATTCTACTTGGATTGTTTGAATGAATAGGTTGGACATGCGTGTACAAAAGCATGAAAAATAGTTCACGCTTCATGGTTTTTTGTGTACCTTTGTGGTGCAAATCACGTCTACTTACGAATAAGGGTGGAGCACACCGTGGCAAATCACCCTCTTCTTACGCACTATTATTTTTCATTCATGAAACTCTGGGGCATTCTTTTTCTGGTGGTTCCCTTGCTGGGAAGTGCTTATTGTGAGAAAGCCTACGGTGCCTCGCTGAACGGCAGGGCGCAGTGGCGTTTCGCAATAAATGGTCTTGGTATTTGGGGAGGAAAGTTCAGAATTGGCACCCAATCCGAATATTTGGTGGTAACTTTGACGCCCACGGTTGCAGTAAATTGATGTCAATATGAAAGATACGGTTGTGATTGATGGAGCCTGGTTGCATGCGTCTTTTGACACTTTCAACCGCTTGTATTTTGACAATGCGTTGCCCCGTCCCCGACTTTCGTTATCGCAGTCGCGCACTAGGCTCGGCAGTATGTCGTGCAAGCACAAGCTTACCTGGAGAGGTTGCAAGTCTTACCAGTATGCCATTCACATCAGTACCTACTATAATCAGACCGAACGGCAGTATCAGAACGTGCTGTTGCACGAGATGATACATTATTACATTGTCTACAAAGGCATCGCGGACACGTCGCCGCATGGCAAGATTTTTCGTCAGATGATGAAAAACTTGAATGAAAAGTATGGTTGGGAAATCAGCGTCAGCTCTCGGATGAGTGAGGCAAAGTCTGCCTCCGTGCAATCATCAGCCACGCCTCGTCTCATCCTCTTGCTCGAAGTGCGGGGACGGGGGCATTTCGTTTCGGTGGTCAACCCCAAGTACGCGTCTGTGATGGAACACGAACTACAACGGCTGGCAGAAGTGAAACAGCACGCATGGTACCTGTCTTCAGATGCTTATTTTGACAGCTTTCCGGTGGTAAGGAGCCTTCGGGGCAGGAAGATAACGGTGGAAATGCGAAACGAACTCGTTGCTAAACTCACACCTCTGAAGGATGTTTAATTTATTTTGTCGTTTCTCTTTTCGTGTTATTCGTGCCGTTCGCACCACGCACCGTGGTTGAGTTGGTTCGGTTGTTCTTTCAATGACAATAAGAAAACAGACCCATCCCGCACCGATTGTTCGGTGATAGGGATGGGTCTGTTGAATGTGTTATGAGGAATTATCTCTTGACAATCTTCAACACAGCAGGGCTCTTGTCGCACATTCCCCTTACGATGTACATGCCCGCTGGCAGTGCATGGAGGGATAGGCGAGCGTTGAGATGCTTTTGTATCATCACTTTTGTACCAGAGGTATCAGTCCTGTATGTTGATAAACCATGTCAAATCCTGACTTATTTTCTCAACATTTCCTCGACAGCTCGTTTCAATTGTTGGTCGTTGCCATTGATATAATCCTCTGGAGTGTTATACACTTCAATGTCAGGATTGAGTTGTGTGTTCTCTCCAAAGTTGCCTCGCATATCTCGGCAGCCTACTTGTGGGATGCCAAAGACCATGGTATTGTCGATGAGTGTTTCCCACCAAACTGCTGTCATGGTGCCTGCAACTGGCGTACCAATCAGTTTTCCAATACCTAACTCCTTGTACACGAACGGGAATCCGTGACCATTGCTGTAGTCATCTTCGCACACCATGACACATGAGGGCTTAGTCCATTTGTTCCAAGGGTCTTTGCCAATGAACTGTCCACGTGGAACAAAGCTCTGATATTGCTTGCCCGAGAGCAGCGTACACAAGTCATCGTGCAGCCAGCCGCCACCATTATGGCGCTCATCAACAATCACAGCCTCGCGATTTCTGTTCTTATCGCTCAGCAATTCATGGAATACAGTGCGGAAACTCTCGCTATCCATGGCCTTCACATGTACGTATGCCAACCGTCCATGCGACAGACTATCTACCAATTGGCGATTTCTGTCCACCCATCGCTTGTACAGCAATTCATCTTGATAGCCCTTGCTAATGGCTTTGACCGTTACATCAAAACGCTTTTTAGTGGCGGGATTGTACACCGATACCCTGACATTGCGACCCGACTTTCCGTCCAACATATAGTAGTAGTCTTTGTCTTTCAATAT
>CAKOVA010000019.1 GCA_934120735.1 uncultured Prevotella sp. | reverse complement strand
ATTGCTATCAATATTGTATATCAAAATCCACAGCAATTGCGAGGACTCTCCATGCTAAACTTACAAAATCCTCCAGAAGTGTATGGTTTGCAACTGAAAGGCTTGAAAGCAAATGCAGATGGACTTTATACTGCAGAAGAAGTAATGAACAGATTTACTCAGTCCATTCAGGCATACGACGCTATTAAGTAAGGAATATAAATATCATCTATCATCGAGTAAGAGATAAACACTTTTCACAGGAGTTTTATCTCTTACTTTCGTATTTTCCTCCTTCCAATGCCACAGCTCACACCCTCTATCTTGCGATGAACTGCTCTTTAATGAAAGATCCGTGTTTTGGAGGTTCCTTCCGTAAAAACATATTTGGCAGTTTATCAAACAACCACTATCTTTGCAGAAGATAGGCTTCGCCTCAACAAAGAAAGTAAACTTTCTCTGTCTTCGGCTTGCACTATCTTTGCAAAAGATGAAAACAAATATGAATAAATTTTTAATCAAGATAAGACTGTTGCTCTTATTCGTGGTATGTAGTAACTTGTTGGCAAGTAAGGCCGATAATCTGAAAAAACGTGAGTTTCGAGGTGCATGGATACAGTGTGTAAATGGCCAGTTCGAAGGAATGGGAACGGCCAACATGCAGCGCACGTTGAGTTATCAACTGGATGAATTGCAGAAGGATGGTGTCAATGCCATCATCTTCCAAGTTAGGGCCGAGTGCGATGCGCTCTATCAAAGTAGTTATGAACCATGGAGTCGCTTCTTGACAGGCGTGCAAGGACAAGCACCCTATCCTTTTTGGGATCCTCTGCAATGGATGATAGAGCAGTGTCATCAGCGCGGAATGGAACTGCATGCATGGATTAATCCTTATCGTGCCAAAACCAAGAGTACTTCCGCTCTGGCCGGCAATCATATTGCCATCAAGCAACCTGGCAAGGTATTTTCGTATGCCGGACAGTTTATTCTCAACCCGGGCGACCCCGCCAACAGGGAATATATTTATAAGGTGGTAGACGACATTGTGCGTCGCTATGATGTGGATGGTTTGCACATCGACGATTATTTCTATCCTTATCCAGCTCCTGGTGAAGTCATTCCCGACGGTCGCGAATTCCAACTCTATAATAATGGATTGAAGAACGTCAATGACTGGCGTCGCTATAACGTCAACTTGTTCATCAAAGAGTTGGGAGAAAAGATACACCAGCGTAAGCCTTGGGTGAAATTTGGTGTTTCGCCTTTTGGTATTTACCGCAACAAGAAGAATGATCCAGCACTTGGCAGCAACACCCGGGGATTGCAAAATTATGACGATCTTTATGCCGATGTCTTGTTGTGGGTGAACAAGGGTTGGGTAGATTATTGCGTTCCGCAGTTATATTGGCAAATCGGTCACCCAACGGCTGATTATGACACGCTCATCAGGTGGTGGAACCGTTATGCCGGTAACCGACCTTTATACATTGGCGAGAGTGTGGATCGTACAGCGAAGTATGCCGACCTGCAAAACCCCAACAGCAATCAACTACCGGCAAAATTCCGTTTGCACGATCAGATGGCGAATGTGAAGGGAACTGTTTTGTGGTATGCCAAGGCTGTGGTGGATAATGTAGGTAACTACGGAACGGCGCTTCGCAACTATTATTGGAAGTACCCGGCCTTGCAACCCGAGATGCCGTTTATTGATGGCAAGCGCCCAAAGAAACCTCGAAAGCTAAAACCCGTATGGACAAGCGACGGCTATATCCTGTTTTGGACACAACCTCGTGGCAAAGATTGGGATGACGTAGCAACAAAATATGTGGTTTACCGTTTCAACAAGGGAGAGCGTGTCAACTTGGACAATCCCTCCAAGATTGTCGCCATCACTTCGGAAACGATGTATAAACTGCCTTATGTCGATGGCAAAACCAAATATCGATACGTAGTTACTGCGCTTGACAGAATGAATAACGAGAGCAAAGCAAAGAAAAAGAGCATTAAGCTGTAATACACTTTCCGCATTAGAGCTTCTAAAAAAGAATGGTGAAAATAGAATGGTAGGGGCGTGATTC
The DNA here is from genome assembly GCA_934120735.1 of uncultured Prevotella sp. GTDB lineage: Bacteria > Bacteroidota > Bacteroidia > Bacteroidales > Bacteroidaceae > Prevotella. The sequence goes on along the minus strand of CAKOVA010000019.1, from coordinate 31,755 downwards.
ATCATGCTCCCGCCTCATTTGAAATCATTGGCCCCCACCATGTAGGGGCGTGATTCGGCTCAGTAGAAAAATCATTTGTCCCCACTAATCTTCCGCTGAGCCGTAAAAATATACCGAACGAAACATGCGCATTAACATATCCGTCCAGTAGGAACTGGTATTAATATGATGTGCCGTATATGCCTTTACCTGCTACTCAATTGCCTACTCCCCGGCGATAGTCCATGGGCGTGATGCCGTATGCTTTCTTGAAGGCCGAGTAGAAATTGGGGGCATGCTCGAAACCGCATCGTTCGGCGATGTCCTCAATCGTCAGGCCTGGCTTGGTCTCCAGCAGATGTCGCGCCCGCAGCATCTTGATTTTCAGCATATAGGTGGCAGGAGAGTCGCCCGTGATGGTTACGAGTTTACGGTGGAGCTGTCGGGGACTCATATTGAGCCTATCAGCCAGCGTGTTCACATCCAATCGCTGTTTGTCTAAGAGTTGATAGATAGAGTCAACCGTCTTGGCCAGAAAGCGTCGCTCCGCATCGGTGAGGATTTGCTTCTTGTCTGTGTCTGTTTCGTTGTCATTGCTGAACTTTTCACGTAGACGGTGATGGCGCTCGAGCAGCTTCTCCACCCGTGTGTGCAGTTCGTCGGGATTGAAAGGCTTGGAGAGATAGGCGTCGGCTCCGGCCTCCAGTCCCTTGATGCGCTCTTCCTCCGTAATCTTCGCCGTGACGACGATGATGGGAATGTGGTCGGTGATTTCGTTGCGGCGTACCTGCCGGCACACTTCCAGCCCGTCCATGCCGGGCATCATCAGGTCGGTGATGATGAGGTCGGGCACCAGGTCGAGTGCTTTTTCCAGTCCTTGTGTGCCGTTTTTGGCATAGGCGACGGCGTATTTGTTGGCAAAATGTGCGCCGATGTAGGCAGCGATATCGCGGTTGTCCTCGATGATGAGCAAGCGGCACTGGTCGTTGTCATTGTCGCTGTCGGCGAGTGTGGGTTCGGTTTCGGGCAGCAAGGGCGTGTTGGTGATGATTCTGTCGTCCGCTTTGTGCTTGCTGTCGTTGTGTATGGGTACTGTGATGTGAAAGGTGGTGCCTTTTCCGGGTGCACTCTCGACGTTTATCTTGCCTTTGACGGTGTCTATGATCTGTTTGACGAGTGCCAGTCCCACGCCTGTTCCGATGTTATGGGTGTTGCTATTGCCTTGGAAGAATGGCTCGAAGATATGGATGCGGGTCTCTTCGTCCATTCCTTGTCCGGTGTCGGCCACATCGATGTGCAGTTTGTCGTCCTCGCGCCACGCTGTGACATTCACTTTGCCGTATTCGGGAGTGAACTTGAAGGCGTTGGAGAGGAGGTTGTTGATGACCTTGTTGACGTAATAGGGCACGAAATCCATCACGATGGGGTCGCGGGAGATGAACTGCAGGTCGATGTTGCGGCTGCGGGCAAAGTCGCGATAGGTCTCGATAAGCATTGTGAGGTGGGCGGTGATGTCGCCGTTCTGCCAGTCGGGATTGCCCACGGCCGATTTGATCTTGGAGATGTCGAGCAGCTGATTGATGAGCGCAAGCAGTCGTTGTCCCTGCCGTTCGATGGTTCTAACATTGTCCCTTACCTCCTTTGGGACGGCATCCTGCATCTCGTGGCTCAGGCCGAGGATTACGGTGAGGGGTGTTCTGAACTCGTGTGTGATGTTTGTGAAGAAGTTCTCGCGCAGGGCCGACAGGCGTTTCAACGCCAAGTGGTTGCGACGGTGAATGCGCTGGATATAGAAAAAAGTGGCCAGCGCGCCTGTCAGCGCAAGCACCAACAATACGAAAAGGGCATTGCCTACATGGCGTGCCGTGCGCTCCCTTTCCAGTTTCAGCTGTGCCTCGCCCATCTCCCTTTCCTGCCGATTGTGCTCGATGTTCAGGATCGTGTTCTGCATGCGGTTCACCTTCCCCATGTCGAGTATACTGTCCTGCATGGCGGTGGCTTTCTCGTAGGAGGCCAATGCCAATCGGCAGTTGCCGGTCTTCTTGTAGTGCTTATAATATAAGGTGTGGATTTCTGCCAGATGCTCGGGCGACTTGATGGCCTCGGCCATTTGCCGCGCTCTGTCCAGATAGCTCATGGTCTTGGCGTCGTTGCCCATCGCGTTGTGAATACCCGCCAGGGCGATGAGCGTGTTCAGCGCGTGCCACTCGTCCTTGGAGGTCTGCATCATTCGGTAGGCCTCCTCGTATTCTTCAGAAGCTTTGTCATATTCCTTCGCCTTCTCGTAGAGCGATCCGTAATAGGTGTGGCAGAGCGATATGCCAAGGTCACTGCCCGCTTCCCTATTCAGCTCCATCGACTTGCGGTAATAGACCCAGGCCGAGTCCGCCTGCCCACGATGCTCGAATATAGAGCCGAGGTTGGCGTAGTTGATGGCCTGCCCCAGGTCACTGTGCAATTGCTGTTCGCCTTTCAGAGCCATGCGCAACACACTGTCGGCTCGATCGTAGTTGCCCAGTGTCATGTAGACGTTGCCCAGTCCGTTGAGCGCCACCACGCGGTTCTTCCTGGCCATGAATGCCGTGTCAGCGCACTCCTCGCTCAGTTTCCATGCACGGTAATGATATTCCTGCGCCACGTCGAGCACGCCCATACGGCGGTAGTCGGTACCGATGTTGTTCAGGGCCTGTACCCATTCCAGCGTGTCGCCGAGGGCCTCGGCCTGCTGCAATCCCTCGCTGTGAGTGCGCAGTGCCTCCTCGAAACGGCTCTCGTTGCGCAGCTGCCTGCCCCATTCCCTAAGAGCTACCACGCTGCCGAGCCTGTCGCCCTCACTTTCCAATCGCTTTTGCAGCATGGCGAGCGAGTCTGTTCCACGGGTGGCGCGCACAAGGCTGTCTGCCACCTCGCGGTCGCCCTCGGTGATTGGTGCGGGACTCTTCTCACAGGCAACAAACAGGAGCCCAATGGAGACAAGCCATGTGAGTGCGCTTGACAGCAGCCGTGCCGCTTTCATGAATGCCGAAAGCTGCAAAGGGGCTTGAAGGTCATGTTTGTAGTTCTGCATAGGGATAGCATTTTATTTGTTTTCATGGGTAATCGGCCTGTGTCAGCAGTGGTCGGCGCCGAGGATCTTCGCTCCTCTCGCACGGCCTGTTGTCGGACTGTCTTTTGAAATATCTCTTACTTCATGATTGCCAATTGATTGCAGGGATGATGCGCAAAGTTACAAATAAACCTTAAATACGCCATCAAAAATGACAGAAAACTGCCTTGAGGGATAAAAAAACCTAATCCTTAAAATATGTAAAACTATTCATGGGTTTCCTGTGATTATCAGTGAGTTGCACGCCTGGAATGTCCGATTAGAATAATCGTGACAGATGCAGAATGTCCGATTAGCATAGTTTTTTGTCCGATTAGCATAGTCCCTTCTGTGCGATTCGCCCTTAATTTTGCAACAGAAAACAGAAGAACCATGAACAAGACAAAAAGAAAAATACCTTCGGAAGATCAATGGCAGAAATCAACTGAGGCGCAGCAATTCTCGGAAGACCGGGCACAACTGCTTGAAACCATCCGCGAAATGATGGACAATGAGTTCGAGCGACGCGGAGTGATCCCCGATGGCAACCCGCTCCCTGCAAACGCTCCGCCCGAGTGTACGGGGCGAGAACATCCGCAGGCCAGGCCTGCGGGACCTGACGCCCCCAAACAGCCAGGGCTCACCTTCTGGCAGCGCGTGGCGCGATGGTTCTCCATCGGTTAGTCCTATTTTAGATATAGTGATAATTTTCACACGCCCGAGCCTCCTATAAGGCGTTGCCCCCGACCGACAAAGACAGGGAGGGGGATTCAACAGGGAGGCACAATGATTATGAAAACAAAAAAATTACGACACCTGCTCACGGCCACAGCCGTGCTGTTTTCAATGATGCTTGCCCTGCCGCGGCAGGCGCAGGCGCAGAACACCGTTACCATCGACGGCGTAAAGAAAAACATTCTCTCCACCGAATTCACCTACGGGTATGGCGATGCCGACGCTTTCGCGGCGTATCTCTACCTCTCGTCCGACAAGAAAGAGTATGTAAAAATTATGGGCAACCAAAAGCTGCATGCCACCTACAAGTACATCCCCCTCACCTCGTACGAGCCGAAGCACGATGAGCAGTGGTATTGGAGTGTGGATTACACGAACGGCTATGGAAACGAGCTGTTCAAGTCCTGGGCAGACCCCACGGAGAGGTGGAGTCTCTTCAGCAGCGGCATGCTGCGCATAACCGGCTACCCGAAGCCGCCACGCAATGTCTGCGGCATTCAGCTCTACAACGGCAAGATTACCGACAGCAAGCATGGCGACGGGAATGTACACACCATCTCCATCGACTACAAGTACGAGCGTACAAAGCCAACGGCAGGTACAATCACCGTGGATAACGTAACCGACAGTGCCATCAGCCTCTCTTGGACGCACGGCAACGACAATACCACGCCGCAGGAGAGTCTGTTCTACGAAGTATTTATTGCGAAGAAAGATGGCGACTGGACGAAACGAGGGGTTGGCAACGCCACATCGTACACCATCAGCGGACTGGAACCCAACACGATATACTGGTTGGGTGTCCGCGTGCTGGACGAATCGGGCAACTACAGAGACTACGGCCAAGTGGCCGTTGCCACGAAGCCCATCACCTACGACCTTAAGATTTGCGGCGTACCCGTTACCTTGGCCAACTGCGGCAACCTCAGTGTCATTCCGGGCGTAAGCGGTACTGTGAAGTACAACCCCACCACGAGGACGCTCACCCTGCAGAATGCCACAATAACGAGTCCGACCAATTATGGAATTTTATCTGAAATTGAGAATCTGAAAATCATTGTAACCGGCACTTGCAACGTTGCTGTTACTAGTGGTTGTCCGGCACTTAGTTTGGAGAAACTCTCCTCCATCACCGGCACCGGCACGCTGAATGTCACAGCGGAAATCGGCAGCAGTATCCATTTTAATAAAACAAAGCTCACCATCGACGGCTGCACCGTGAAGGCCGTGGGCAGGTGGGGCATAACCGGAGATGACGGCTCTGTGGAAGAGCTCACCATCCGCAATGCCAATGTAACGGCAGAGGGTGCCGCCAACGGATCGATCCGCGATATCAAGACCCTCACGCTCGACGGCTGCGCCATCACCCAGCCTGCTGGCGCGGCGTTCTCTGAGGAACTCCACGGCGTTGCACTCGGTGGCAAATTGGTGAAGAGTGCGGTGGTGATAAAGCCTGTTACCACCTACGACCTTAAGATTTGCGGCGTACCCGTTACCTCGGCCAACTGCGGCAACCTCAGTGTCATTCCGGGCGTAAGCGGCATCGTGAAGTACAACCCCACCACGAGGACGCTCACCCTGCAGAATGCCACAATAACGAGTTCGTCCAATTCTGGAGGAATTTATTCTAATATTGAGAATCTGGAAATCAAGGTAACCGGCACTTGCAGCGTTGCTTCTACTGGTAATGCGGCGCTTAGTTTGAAGAAACCCTCCACCATCACCGGCAGCGGCACCCTGAATACCACATCGCTAGTCAACTGCGGAATCTATTTGGGATCTAAGCTCACCATCGACGGCTGCACCGTGAAGGCCGTGGGCAGGTGGGGCATAGTCGGAGAAGACGGCTCTGTGGAAGAGCTCACCATCCGCAATGCCAATGTAACGGCAGAGGGTGCCGCCAACGGATCGCTCCGCGATATCAAGACCCTCACGCTCGACGGCTGCGCCATCACCCAGCCTGCTGGCGCGGCGTTCAACGCATCGTTGCACGGCGTAGCACTTGGTGGGGCGATTGTGAAGAGCAAGGTGGTGATTAAGCCCATCACCTACGACCTTAAGATTTGCGAAGTACCCGTTACCTCGGCCAACTGCGGCAACCTCAGTGTCATTCCGGGCGTAAGCGGTACCGTGATGTACAACCCCACCACGAGGACGCTCACCCTGCAGAATGCCAAAATAACGAGTTCGGTGTACGCGTATTCAGGAATTGTTTCTAAAATTGAGAATCTGAAAATCATTGTAACCGGCACTTGCAGCGTTGCTGCTACTGGTGGTGCGGCACTTGGATTGGGTAGTCCCTCCTCCATCACCGGCACCGGCACGCTGAATGCCACATCGAAATACCTCTGCGGAATCTATTTCCAAAACACTAAGCTCACCATCGACGGCTGCACCGTGAAGGCCGTGGGCAAGTGGGGCATAGTCGGAAATGACGGCTCTGTGGAAGAGCTCACCATCCGCAATGCCAATGTAACGGCAGAGGGTGCCGCCAACGGATCGCTCCGCGATATCAAGACCCTCACGCTCGACGGCTGTGCCATCACCCAGCCTGCTGGCGCGGCGTTCAACGCATCGTTGCACGGCGTAGCACTTGGTGGGGCTATTGTGAAGAGTGCGGTGGTGATTACCAAAGGGGCCACCGGCATCGCATCGCCCACTGTCGATGTACCCGCTAAGCATCGCGGCATCTACACCCTGCAAGGCGTGAAGCTGCAGGGCGACTTCGACAGCCTGCCAGCCGGCATCTACATCATTGACGGCCGGAAGGTGGTGAAGAAGTAGTCGTTCATCTGCCCTGAGGTAGATGGGTAAGAGTGATCCTTACGGCACTGCTCAAAACAGTCGACTCCGTCGACGTACACGGTTGTTTGTATGGATCACTCACACTTGAAATCAAAAGCATGAATATTGGCGTGCAACCTGAAAGGTCTGCACGCCAAGATTATTATTAAATACCACGCTTGCTATTGCTTTGAGATATTCATTTTCCATATCACGAAGGTAATCATTTAACTTCAATCAGAAGGTAAGATCCCCATGATTTTTCTACTGAGCCTGTGATTCATCACGCTCCGCCGAACGACATTCATCAAAAGATGTTGAAAGAAAGAGGCAGCCAGGTAGCCAGGAAAAATAAAAAAGGTTCAAGAAAAATAGAAATTTGTTTTCTTGAACCTTTTTTGGGTGGGTAGGGATAATCGGGCTCGAACCGATGACCTCTGCAATGTGACTGCAGCGCTCTAAACCATCTGGGCTATACCCCTGTTTGCCGCCTCGTTGAAAACGACGACACTGCAAAAGTATATTTTTTTTGTATACTAACAAAAGGTTATTCGCTTTTTTTATAAAAATCTGTTTCTGTCATGATATTTCCCTTTACTTTTTGACAGATTCATAGGATATTTTTACCTTTGCAGCCATTAGTATTTTAATGTAAAAAGATTTTACACATAATGATTCATTTAAAAAGAGAAGCCAATTTGTTGACGATAACATCATTGGTTGCTTTTCAATCATTGGCCCACATGCCTTCGTTCGCGCAACCTGGCACAAGGGCGATGATGGTGACGGATGACGATCATGCCAATGTGCATGCAGAGATGGTAGACACGATGAGGTTCAACTCGCCCATCAGCCTTGACGAAGTTGTGGTGACGGGGCAGGGAGGAGCAATTGAACGGCGAAGGTTATCCTCGAACGTCACCAAGATTTCAGGTAAAGACTTGCAGAAGTTGACCGTGGGGCGCATGGACGAAATGCTGCGCAACGCTATCCCCGGGGTTCAGTTTTCACTCTCAGGTGCACAACCCGGCAGCACCTCTGTCATCAAAGCCCGGGGATTGTCCTCGGCGTTTTCAAATTCTACCCCCATCATCTACATTGATGGCGTTCGTACAGACAACCTCAATACCGGTGCCATTCTCAATTATTCCAAGAAAGGTTATGGCGCCCAGCCTTACACCATTGGCGACATGCCCATGGGTGAGATGGCGGCGTCGAGCGCGTTGAGCGACATCTCCATGGAGAACATCGACCATATAGAATATGTGAGCGGTGGAGCGGCCACCACGCTCTATGGTTCTGATGCGGCCAATGGGGTGATACAAATCTTCACGAAGAAGGGAAGCTCGGATGGTTTTCATGCTTCCGCGTCGGTGGACATGGGATGGGACAAGGCCACCACGCAGTTTTATCACTTCCGCCGTACGGCCGATTTGCTCAACCAGACGGGTTTCGAACAGCGTTACCGACTGTCGCTTGCCGGCGGAAACAGCAAGTATGGGTATAGCTTGGGTGCCAACATGATGGAAAACACGGGTGTGGTGATACACAACAACAATGCCCATAAGCGGTACGACCTGCGTTTTGGTTCGCGCGCTCAGCTCACCACCCAGCTGGAGTATCAGAACTCATTTGGCTTCGTGGCCGATGATTATAACCGCAGCCGCAATGGCAATCAGGGTTTCTATACGGGACTGTGGTTCACGGAGGGCAGTGCTTCCAGCAGTTTTAAGTTTACCGATGCCAAAGGTCATGAGCAGAGATATCCTGCCGACATCGATGCTGCCGATGATGAAACGTTTGAGAAGATGCGTGCCTTTGTGGACAAAGCCGAGGCTTTGCAACACTATCGCGAGTCTACCAAACATTTCCAAACTTCGCACACCTTGCTCTACAAGCCATTGCCTCAACTCACCGTTAAAGGCGTTTTTGGAATTGACTATCGGGCTAACAACAACAAGGAAATCGTGACCAACGAGTATCTCATTCATATTGGTGAGAAGCATGTGGGTACGACAGATGCCGGGCGCGTCAACAATTTCGACCGCAACTACTTCGGACTCACTGCCGACATCAACGGACAGTACAAGTTTTACCATGCCAACCGGTTGAGCAACGTGCTTACTGCCGGCTTCCAATATTTCAACACGCATGACCGTCAGGCCATCTATCGCGGTACCAACGTGCGCGATGGGGCCAAGGTGATGAGCGGAGCAGGAACCGTTCAGGCTGACGAGTGGCTCAACTTCCTGCACAGTTATGGCTTTTACGCACAGAACAACATTGGGCTGTTCAATAAATATTACGTTGATTTAGGCGCACGCGTGGACTACAACACCGCATTTGGCGACAATGTGAAGTGGCAGTTTTATCCCAAGCTCGGCCTGTCTTACGTGATGAGTGATGAGCCGTTCCTCGCCCCATGGGTCAACAGTGGCATGCTGTCCATGTTGCGCGTGTTCTGCAACTACGGTGTCGCGGGCAGCTATCCTCCGCCATTCGCCTATCAGCGCACCATCTCCGTGACAGGCTATCAAGGCAAGCAGGCTGGCACGTTCGGGCAGTTTGGCAACCCTGACTTGGGCCCCGAGAAGAAACATTCGTTCGAAGTGGGTTTCGAGTCATCTTTCCTCCATGATATCGCCACGCTCTCATTCACCTACTATCACTCCGTTACCAAGGGTGCGTTGTTCACGGTTCCCACCTTACCATCGGCCGGACGCGCGGCCAGCTACTTGGCCAACATCGGCGAAATCAGTAATCTGGGCGTTGAGATGGCGCTTGCCCTCAACGTCGTGCGTACCAAAGACTGGCAGGCCACCCTGCGCACCACCGTTAACACCAACCGCAACCGCGTGTTGAGCGCAGGTGGAACGGTGCCGTTCAGCATTGGCGGGTTCGGTCCCGAAACCATTCAGACGGCGGTGGAGGAGGGAAAGCCCGTGGGCTTCTTGCGTGGCAACAAGGCCGTTCTCAATGCCGACGGAACCCTCCAGGAGGTGCTGCGTATGCAAGATTTGGGTTCTACCATCCCAACCTGCTATGGCAATGTGTCGATGGATGTTCATTATAAAAACTGTAGTCTGTGGATGAGTAGTGACTATCAGACAGGTAGTTACGTTCATTCTTTCGACCGTCAGTTCCGCTTTCAAAAGGGATTGAAAGACGATGTGGTGCCCCAGACGGCACTCATGGGCAGGAAGCAGAAGGACGCATGGCTCGACTTTACTAACTATTTCGTAGAGAAGGCCGACTTCTTCAAGGTGCGAAACGTTGGCTTGAGCTATCTTTACCACCTCAAAGGATCAAAGTCGGTGGTCAAGAGTGTGCTGTTCAGCATGAGCGTCAACAATCCGTTGAACTTCACTGCGGCATCCGTAGACCCCGAAGCGGTCATCTCGGGTGCGCACTCGCAAGGGGCTGTGGCATCGGGAGGACTGAATTATGCCACTTATTCGTTACCCAGACAATATGTTTTTTCACTGAAATTCAATTTGTAAAATCATGCAATCAAACCTATCATATACCCTCATCATCGGGGGAACGTTGCTGTTGGCCTCGTGTAACTTGGTGGCCCCCGGCGACATCGAGAATCCTAACGTCACAGAAGACGGTTATCTTCAGGGCGGAAACGCCATGGACACTTGGGTGAACGGTGCCGAGAAGACACTTGCCCTTACGGTTGGTGACTTCTGCTTGCAGACCGAAATCATCTCTGACAACTTTTTCAACAACTACACACGCGAGAGCAAACTCTTTGACGAGCCGAAAATATTGTACAACGATCCCGACGTGAATGGCTTGGAACGAGCCGTGCAGCAGTTGCGCGCCACGGCCGATTTCGCCTTTGACAAGGTGAGCAAGCATGACAAGAACGTCACGAAGGCGCAGTTGTTCAAACTTCATACCATCAAGGCTTACGGCTTTTTGCTCGGCGGTGAGAACTTCATGGCCCTGCCGGTGAGCGAACGGGGTGCGGTGAAGACCTGGCAAGAGCTGTTGCAACTGGCACTGCAATCGCTGGGAGAAAGTGAGAAATATGCTGCGAACGACACGCTTCGGTCTCTTGTCCACACACTCAAAGCGCGCGCCTATTACCGTCTGGGCAAGGTAGACGAGGCGTTGGAGGAGAGCGGCATGGCGTTGAAACTGTGCGAAAATCTGCTGTGGCAGGTGCAGTTTGATGGCTCAAACAGTGTGTTCAACGCGATGCAGGATGACATCTGGAAAGCCCTGTATCAGCCATTGCCGCGTCTTAACTTTCTCAATCCCAAATATGTGCAGCTCACGTCCACTTATGAAAGTCCCATCAGTATAGCCAAGGCTGAGGAGAACCACCTCATCATGGCCGAAGCCTTGTTGGCCAAGCAAGAAACGGACAAGTGCAAAGCACAGCTCAAACAACTGCTTGGTCTGGTCAAGTCGCGTCCCGTGCGGCACGATGTGAAAGATTGGGCCAAGACACGTGCCGTGGGAGGCATCAAGGAATATCCCGACGGAGCCGCCTACACTGTAGCCGCTTCGCCGGGTGAACCTTATCGCAAGGGGTTGGTGTTGAGCCGAAAGAAGCCGCAAGTGGTGAGCGTGTCCACGGTTTCAGGTACGTCGGTGACGGCAGAGATGATCAACCAGTGCCAAGGTCACGACGCGCTGCTCGAGCTGATTTACCTGATGCGCCAAGAGATTTTCATTGCAGAGGGACGGCGCATGAACGATTTGGGCATCCGCTTACCCATCAGTGAGGTGGAGGCCAAAGCCAATCCTGCGGCCGCTCCTTACATAAAAGCGCATATTCCAGCCTTCATACCGCTTGGACAGGGTATGGATGCCTTTGAGCTTGATAAGAAAAATCTGCGCGTCACCATCCAATATAACATGAATCATCTCATCGTCGGCAACAAGACCACAGCTGATGTCGTGCCATTCGAATAGCGGCGTTTGTCAATGGGGATGGCACGGGCGTGATTCATCTCGTTCCGTTGGGAATGAAAATAAAGGCTGGTTCTATAAATTAGCTTTGTTAGATTTTGAGCTTATTTTTGAGGTCAAAATGCAAGAGAGTGAAGGAGTGTAGCGAGCTACACGACTGAACGAACTTACATTTTGAACCAAAAAGAAGCCAAAAGATAACAAAACGTATTTCATAAACATTTAATGACTATGTGCGGTGGTAATTTATAGAACCAGCCTAAAAAGGTAGGGGCGTGATAAGTCACGTCCCTACTTGTTTTTCACATAGTTGACGAAGGCGTAGCGGTGGGCGTGGCGCTCGTCGGTGCCATGTTCCTCGCGTGATATCTCGTGCCAGTCGTCATAAGGAGGAAAGAACGCGTCTGCCTGTTCTGGCACGTCGTCTACCTCGGTGAGGCACAGACGGTCGGCTCGCTCAATGGCTTGTTGGTAGACATGGGCACCGCCGATGATGTAGATGTCCTCGTCGGCAGCGCAGTGAGCCAGTGCTTCGTCGAGCGATGTGAAGCTATCGCAACCCTCAAAATGGGTTTGCGTACGACTCAGCACGATGTTACGCCGGTTGGGCAACGCGCCTTTGGGCAACGACTCGAAGGTGCGCCGCCCCATGATGACGGTGTGTCCGGTGGTGAGTGCCTTGAACCGTTTCAGGTCGTTGGGCAACCAATATAACAATTTGTTTTGATAGCCGATGGCACGGTTGCGCGCCACGGCTGCAATGATGGTAATCAACATTTATTTACTTTTAAAAGCGGCCTCTCCCCCTTACCCCTCCCCAAAAGGGAGGGGAGTGGTTAGCCGGTTACTTTGAACTTTGAAAATTGAACATTGAACTTTATGATTAGATGAGCCATCAACTTGTGAACTCGTCAACTCGTAAACTTGTCAACTATATTAACTATCAACTTGTCAACTCGTCAACTAAATCTCTACACCGCCACCTCTGCCTTGATGTGGGGCCAGGGGTTGTAATTGAGGAGTTCAAAGTCTTCGTATCTAAAGTCGAAAAGATTTTTTACGTCTGGATTCAGCTTCATCTGCGGCAGTTCACGGGGCGTGCGGGTGAGTTGCAGCTTGGCCTGCTCGATGTGGTTCAGGTACAGGTGCGTGTCGCCCGTGGTGTGGATGAAATCACCCGCCTTCAGTCCTGTGACCTGCGCCATCATCTGGAGCAGTAGGGCATACGAGGCGATGTTGAAGGGCACGCCCAAGAAGGTGTCGGCGCTGCGTTGATACAATTGCAGCGACAAACGCCCGTCGGCCACATAAAACTGAAACAGACAGTGGCAGGGCGGTAGCGCCATTTCGCCGATGTCGGCAGGATTCCAAGCGGTGACCAGCATTCTGCGGCTGTCGGGATGGTGCTTAATCTGGTCGATGACGTTTTGTATCTGGTCGATGGTGCCGCCGCGATGATCGGGCCACGAACGCCACTGATGTCCGTACACGGGACCCAGGTCACCGTTTTCGTCCGCCCACTCGTTCCAAATGCTCACGCCATGTTCTTGCAGATATTTCACGTTGGTGTCTCCTTTGAGAAACCACAGCAGTTCGTAGATGATGGATTTCAGGTGCAGTTTCTTCGTGGTCAGCACAGGGAATCCGTCCTCCAGGTTGAACCTCATCTGGTGGCCGAAAATACTCTTCGTGCCAGTTCCGGTGCGGTCAGTCTTCACCTTACCTTCTTCGAGGATGCGATGTAGCAGGTCTAAATATTGTTGCATAGTTCGTTTGTTTTATTCAATGTCAATGATGTGTGGCTCTTCCTCGGGGTTGTACTGGCTTTTGATGCGCCATTCGTTGGGGTAGAGGTTGTTGGCTCGGTTGCCGATGTTCTTCATGAAGCCCAGCGGTAGACCGCGGTAAGTCACGAGGATGAAGCCACGCGGGGTGTCTGCCGGCAGGGCGATGGCCTGACTTCGCAGATAGTTCAGGGCCTCAGCATGACTGAATTCTACCTTCGGAAAGGCCGCCGGATTGAGACAGGTAGACAGAGCGAGCGACTCATTGGGAATCCAGTTCTTGCCCTTCTGCTGACCCAGGCAGATGCCGGCCGACAACACGCGCAGTTGGCTGGCAGCCTTTTCATATAGTCCAACCAGCGGTGGTCGCATGGCCAGCAGCTCGTCACCTTTATATATATAGCAGAAATTGTCGGGTTGCAGCAGCCATTCACGAGCCATATTGTTGTCCTTGCCGCTGCCGATTTTCGCCTCTTTGCCTTTGGCCCCTCTCATGCTCGGTTGCTGCTTCAAAGGTTTCTCGGGCTTTCTCTCCCCATCTTTGCGCAGCACCGCCATAAACAGGCCTTCGCCCATTTGCTTTCCCTGGGCATTGTGATAACCGGGAATGAAGCGGTAAACGTGCAGTGGTTCAGCGAGATAAGACGAACCGCCGATGGGGCTGCTGCCCTGGGTTTCTAAATGCAATGGAGTTGGAGCGATAACCCAATGAGTTTCCGTGTCAATAGATAAGGTTTTAGCCCCCAATTCACTACATATCCACGCCACGTTTTCCTCATTCTCTTTAGCGTTGAAAGTGCAGGTAGAATAAATCATCAGTCCGCCCGCCTCGAGGCATTCCCAGGCATCAGCCACGATGTCGCGTTGCAGGCGAGCGCAGTTCTCCACATTTTGTTCGCTCCATTCGTCGATGGCGTTGCTGTTTTTGCGAAACATGCCTTCGCCAGAGCATGGTGCGTCGCAAAGAATCACGTCAAACCGTAGCCCAGCCTTGCGGTAATCAGCCGGATAATTGTTGGTGACAATCACGTCCGGATGTCCCCATTTCTGCGCGTTTTCCGCCAGCACCTGCGCTCGATTTCTCACCGGTTCGTTGCACATCAACACGCTTCCCTCGGGCAGTTCCGCACGAGCCAGCGTTGACTTTCCGCCTGGGGCGGCACACAGATCCAGCATCCTAACCGGCTCTCGAACGTATTGCCTGAGCACGGCCGACAAGAACATCGACGATGGTTCCTGCACATAGTAGGCACCAGCGTGCAGCAGTGGGTCGAAGGTGAACGCGGGCCGGCATGCCAAACGATACCCCTGGTCGCACCAAGGCACCCGAACATGCGGCACGGCAACCTGCGCTGATGGGCATTTCTGATGGTTCAGTCGGATGCAGGCAGCGGGTTCGTCTTGCAAGGCTTGCACGAGGTCATCGTACAGGCTGGACCCCATCAGGGTGCGGGTGTAGGTTTCAAATGCTTCGGGAAGATGCATTGGTTTGTTTGTTTCGTGCAAATGTAGAAAAAATTTTGTTTCTTTGCAACTAAAAGCATGGCTGTTGCGTCCAACAAACAGAAAATTAAAAAATAAGGATTGAAAATATGAAACAGTATCTTTTAGCATGTTTGATGTTGCTGGCCATAGGCATCAATGGTGCCACGGCTCAAGGTCATCATCGTCACCATCAGCCCGTAACGGGTGTAACAACGTCGGTCGACTCGCTCAACCAGGGTGTTGAGGCCTATTCGGACACCACCTCCGCGGCATCCGCTCCCGCTGATTCGATGGCGGAAGATTCGGGGTACAATGCCACTGTTGATGACGACGCCTACTGGGATGACGCAGACTCCGACTTTGTTGTCGAAGGAATTCCCTCCTGGCTGAGGCATCTTGGCGGCTCCTTCGGGGCCAAGGCCTTCGCCATCGTGGTGTTATTCACCGTGTTGTTCTTCATTTTGTTGCCTGTCATCATCGTGATTATGGTGTTGCGCCATATCATCAAGCGGCACAACGATAAGGTGGCGTTGGCCGAAAAGGCCGTGGAGAACGGGCAACCCATTCCCGAAGAGTTGCTGCGGGTGGACAAACAGAGTTCGGAATATCTGTGGAAGACGGGCATCCGACATGTCGCTATCGGCGTGGGACTTATGGTGATGTTCGGCATCTGGGGATCAGAAACGCTCATTGGCATTGGTGGACTGATTGTCTGTCTGGGCATCGGACAGCTCGTCATGGCGAAGACGTCCAGCAAAAATCACGATGAACTGAAATAGCGTGAAACCCCTCGACGATTTAACCCTTGTGCGACAGGTGACTGTTTCTCACAACAAGCGGGCCTTCGACCAGCTGGTGGTGAGGTATCAGTCGCCCATTCGGCGTTTCTTCTTGAGTCAGACCTTAGGCGACCAACCGCTGAGTGACGATTTGGCGCAAGACACTTTCGTCAAGGCTTACACCAAGTTGGCGCAATACAGGGGACAGTCGAAATTCTCTACCTGGCTCTACCGCATCGCTTACAACGTGTTCTACGACTATACGCGACAGCACAAGATGACCGAAGGGCTGGATTCGCCAGCCGTTGCCGCACGCCACGCTACGGTGAGCGACAGTCAGCTGAAGATGGATCTGTACGATGCCTTGGACATCCTTACGCCCACCGAACGGCTCTGCATCACCCTGCAGCTCATGGAGGGACAGCCCATCGACAAGATTGCCGACATCACGGGACTGGCGGAAGGAACGGTGAAATCGCACTTGTTCAGGGGCAAGGGTAAACTAACAACTTATTTAAAACAAAATGGTTATGATGGAAAATAAGGACGACGAACTGCTCAGACAGTTCTTTGCACAACATACTTTCGAGCTCGCCGACAATGGTTTTACCCAGCAGGTGATGCGGAAGCTGCCACGCCGGTTGGTCAACCTCAACCGCATTTGGGTGTTCTTCTGTTGCCTCTTGGGCGTGGTCTTCCTGCTGGTGAGCAACGCACTGAATCAGTTGCGCATGGTGTTCAGCAATTTCGTGGGCGACATCAATGGCTGGATCGCTTCCATAGAACTGGGTATACAAACGCCCATCATGGTCTATCTCACCATTCTCACCTTTGTCTTCCTCGGTGCTTATCAGGCGGTGGAGGCCAACCGCTGATGTAACCACGAATTGTGTTGTTAACTACAAATTTCACGAATTACACGAATCATGTTGTTCGCGACTACGAATCGTGTTGTTGAACAACGAAAGACACAAAAGACACGAAAGGAGTACACAAGGCAATAAACACCAATCATCAATTTCGCTTCTTTTGTTTATTTCGTTGTTAAATCTACTCAACTTCAATTCGTTGTTGAACTACAAATTACACGAATTACACGAATGAAGTACACGCAATCATAAACGCCAACTATCAAATTCGTGTTATTCGTGTCATTCGTAGTTGCTACTACTCAAATTCAATTCGTTGTTCATTCGTTGAACGCTTGCGTTCATTATTCCTCAACCATGAAATTCGTTTCTTTTGTTTAATTCGTTGTTGAAACAACTCAAATAAAATTCGTTGTTACAACTACTCAAACTCAATAAATATCCCTCCGTCATCCCCCTTGTTGGTGTCGTGGCTCTGGGGCTTGGGTTTTACTTTTAGGTTGCCCTTTTCGTCAAACAGACCGTAGGTGGTGCGTAGCACCTTGAACTCTGTGCGGCGGTTCAGTTGGTTGCATATCTCTTGTTTTTTGGGGTCCAACTTCTTGATGAACGCTTCTGTCAGCACGTCGTCCTCTTTCAGCCATGGGTAACGCTCGGTCAGCTTCTTGCGAACCACCTTCGGTTTCTCCTTCCCATAGCCCACGGGCGACAGGCGGTCTTTGGCAATGCCCCCTGCAATGAGGTATTGCACCACCGACTCGGCGCGCCGCTGCGCCAACTGCTTGTTGTATTCCTTCGAACCTTTATAGTCGCAGTGCGCGCTCAGCTCGATGGTCACGTTGCCATTTTCCTTGAGCAGCTTTACCAACTCGTCCAGCGCCTTTTTGGATTCGGGACGCAGGGTGGCCTTGTCAAAATCGTAGAAGATGTTGTCTATCAACACCGGAACGGTGATGGAGGCCAGCGGGAATTGCAGGGTGTATTCTTTCGATTCGTCCACCTTGCCTACGCGCAATTCTTCGGTATGGTTCAAAAATCCCTTGCATGTGGCCAACAGCAGATAGTCGACATCCGGCTTGATGACGTAGGTAAACGACCCCTCGCTGGTCACGCTCAGTGTCTTGTTGGTGCCGTCGCTGCCCACGATGCGCACCTGTGCGGCCGGCAGTTCGTAGCCATCCATCTCGTACACCCATCCCTTGATGGTCTGTACAATCTCTGGATTCTCAAATCGGTAGATGTGGTCCCAGCCCCGTGCGTCGCCTCGGTTGGATGAGAAGAAGCCTCGGTTGTACGCCCCCTCGAACGTCATGCCGAAGTCGTCGCCCTGCGAGTTGAGTGGATAGCCAGGATGGAAGAGGCGATAGGCCGATGCCTCTCCGTGCGCAGTTGAATCTTGCCGCCCCACTTGTTCGGCGGAGGCGTTGGGCAGGGCGATGTAAATGTCCAGTCCGCCCAGTCCTGGATGGCCGTCGCTCGAGAAATACAGGTCGCCATTGGGACGGAAGGTGGGGAACATCTCGTTGCCCGGCGTATTGATAGGTGCCCCGAGGTTCTCCACACCACCCAGTCCGGCCGGTGTGATACGCACGCGCCAGATGTCCATTCCGCCCATTCCCCCCGGCATGTCCGAGACGAAGTAGAGCCACTGTCCGTCGGGCGAGATGGCCGGATGGGCGTAGCTTGAGAGCGTGTCGCGGGTGATTTCCAAGTTGTTGGCCTTGCCCCAAGCCGCATCCGCCCTACTGGATGTCACGATCTTGGCATAGCGGGGATTGGTGGCGTCGGTCACACATTGGGTGAGGTACATCTCCCGTCCATCGGGACTGAAGGCACACGCACCCTCCTCGGCATCGGTGTTCAGTCCGCCCTGCACGGGCTCGGGCTTGCCCCAGTTGCCTTTGTCATCCTTGACAGATACAAAGATGTCGGCGGGCTTGCACCCCGTGATGCCGCTCAGCTCGTTGCCTGTGGCCTCGTTGCGGGTCGAGGTGAAGTACAGTTGGTCGTGGTCGTCGCCCAGGAGCATGGGCGAATAGTCGGCGCGTCGCGAATTCAGCACGTTCATCTTCTTCACCGTGTACCGGCTGCCCGCCTCCTTCCATCCACTGGCACGCTGTGCCGAGAGCAGTCCTGTGCGGGCCAGCTCATGGTCGGGCATCGAGTCGAGCACCAACTGATATTCGTTGGCCGCCTGCTTGTAGTCGCCGTGCCGGAGCAGTTGGCGAGCCAAGCCCAGGTGCGTCATGATGTCGTCTTGTCGGTACCTGATGACGTTGCGGTAGGCGGCGATGGCTTGCGGCGTGGCGTTCAGTCGGTCATAGCACAGGGCCATTCTCCTGGCACGCTGGCCGCGGGTGTCCCTTTCCTTGGGCGGTGTCTTGCGATAGGCCTGCTTAAACTGGTTGGCCGCATCGTGATACTCGCCAATGGCCAGAAACTGTTCGCCTTTCTTCATGTTCCGTTCCGCACCACAGCCGGCCAGCAGCAGGGTGATGAGGATGAGCAACGTGAGATTGTATCGATTGTGCATGCGTGATGTCTACATTTATATATATGATATGACAACGCTAATATCGTTGTTTTTATTGCCTCGCTGCCCTGTTTGCTGTCAGTTTTTTGTTTCGCCCATATCGTAAAAACACCCATGCGAATGATGTGTTATTTCATCCATGTTTGTATAAATTACATATAATTAACTTTTCGGGGGGGGTAATTTTAACAAAACTTCATAACTTTGCCGCCGTACTATGCACGACTCTTCCATATTCCCCGAGTCGTATTTTTGAAATAAGTTAAACTAAATATAGATTTTATGAGGAAAAGTTATGTAACACCAAGCATCTTATTGCTTCCCCTGCAAATCGTCGGACCCAATGCAGGAGTTAGTGGCGAAGACAGTGGGGGTATGCAACCGATTGATGCAAAGGAAGGCGCCTTCAATGAGGAAGACTTCGACATGAATGCTGGATGGCTCGACTGATAGCTGCCATGCTGTATGTATGTTTTGAAACAGTAAAAAAAAGAATTAAAGAAAATGCAATGAAAAATTTTACTTCTTCGAGGTCATATAGACCTCAAGTATGGCAACGCTGTCTGCTCATGCTCGTCATGATGCTCACCTTTGGTGTGGCGGCCTTTGCCCAAAGCTACACCTACAAAGTAGATAAAATGGACATTGGCTGTGGAGTTACTGGAGGTTCGGTTACGCTAAGTGTGACAGGCACCAATGGTGAGAAGCCTAATGGTTCGGCACAACTTCGTAAGCCGGGAGATCCCACCAGCGTCATCACAGTAAATGGTGTACAGCAGTTGGATGATGCCAATTTGCAGCAATCGCCGACTGATCCCAACACGTGGACTAAAACATGGTATAACCTTTCAGAAGGAAAATACGATGTTTTCTTCCTAACCACCAGCGACAATAAACAGAAGTATGCTGGGCAGGTAGAGGTGAAGAAAATCAACGAAACGTATGATTCGCCAACCATGACTTATACCCAATCGGATCCCTATTGCTCTATCAATGGCAGCAACAACGGTAGTGTTGAGGTAACGGTGAAAAATGGTTTAGGTCCTTTCCACTATACAGCTGAAATCACAAGTACAGATGGTACGGTGACAACCCAGACTTCGGGTACCGATGCCATCAGCTCCCGTACTTGGACAGTTACAAAGCTTTCTCCAGGTGATAAGGTGAAGGTAACTGTGGCAGACACGCAAAATGGCGTATGCCCCTCTACGACAACGGCAGCTACGATTAACGCAGAGATGGGAGCGGCCAGTGGACCAAAGGTGGCACATACCTATGCTTTTTATCGTGAGTATCTGGGTAATTGCCAATTTAATGATTATATTCGCTTTAAGGTTTATGGTGGCTCAACGGAGGCACAGCAAGAACAGATAGAGCTTATCAAAACATCGGCCCGACTGAACTATGACGGGTCTTCTACCCCAGTGGCCCGGCTGGAGTATGATGCCGAGAAGAGTGATTTATCCGGCAGCACGAAATATCCGACATTCAAGGTTATCAACACCGGCACCGATTTTACCTATAGTTATTTATATCTAAGTTATGAGGACTTGTGCACCAGAGAGATGAAACAAATCTATGGTACACTTACCAGAGTAGTTAACTTTGGAGCACCTGCAAGTCAGCATTTTAGTACAGAGTCTATGAAACTGGTACCCGCTGCCAGTGTGGAAATCGATGATGACTGTAATGTAACCAGTTCGAACTATTCATTAGGCTACACCATCACCGGTGCTACTATAAAATACTACTTCCCAACGGGAACAAAGGCACAACTTCAGCAGAAACAAGGAGATGGCAGCTGGAAAACACTGCCCATCGATGTGCCACTCGATGGTGTGAACTTGTTTGAAAACGCACCGCGTCGCAGCCTTGACCTCAACGAGTATGGTGCCGGCACTTACCGCATCGTATATAACGACGGTTGCAGCACGGTAGCACTTTCCAAAGAGGCTGTTGTAGCACCGCCCAAACAAAATACGCTGGCAATAGATGGCAATGAATTGATACCTGAGTGTTACTATGGTCTTCACGGATATACAGGTGGCACAGTTGTCTATACAACGACCCCTGTCGCAAGCGCAGACATCACGATTGAGAGAGCTGATGGCGCTCCAACCGGTACATACAAGGTTACGGAGTTCCTCAGTGACGTGGAATATGATTACACGCTTAATTTTCCTATCGTGTTGAAAAACATGGTTCCAACTAAATCATATACAGATCACGATGGCAAGATAAAGTCAGGATTCGAGCTTTACGATATGCCCGCAGGAGAGTACAAGATTACATTGCACGATCGTTGTGGGAACGCTTCCAACACCGCTATCTTAAATATAGACAAAACTGCTCGTGGTAATGTCCGTAAGTATATTCCATGTAATACCGACGGCTACAAAAATGGATTCAAGATTAAGGCCGGATGTGGTGAGAACAAGGTTCTTTTAGATTTTGGTGTTTTCCATCCTGACCTTGGCGACTGTCCGGGTTGGATGAATATGGATTACTATCAAGGTAGAGATGACTGGAAATATAATGTAGGTGAAAGACAGTATGCAGAGCATCATGAACTGGATTCCCAAGAGTTGAGCAATTTTGAAATAGCTATAAACATACATCATCCACGCAATGAATACGAAAAGAAGTATTCTGTGATGATGGGTGAGTTTATACCTTATGTATCTGGCGTACATATCGGCAAAAACACTTATGCCATCAAGTCATTCAAGGTTCCACTTCCTTCGACCAAGGGGGACGGTGCTTTCGAGGTGCAAGGTGCTATGTGCGATTTGGAAGATTCCAACTCGGGTCTTATCAGCGTGGGTATCAAGCATGGGCTTGAAGCAACTTATCCATTGCACTACGAACTCAAGAAAGCCACTATGAAGAATGGTATTGTAACTCCCGAGGGAGAAGCTATAGAAACAGTGAAAATCACCGAAGATAAGGGTGCAGACGCATCTCTTCGCGTGTTCAGTGGACTTGCAGAGGGATGGTATCAGGTAACCGCAGAGTATAATTATGGCGGTGGCTGTCCTGCACAGGTGTCAAACGTCTATATCTCTCCTGTAGGAATTCCTAAACTCGAAGCAGAGTGGGAAGAGAAGTGTTATGGTCAGGGCTTGGCTCCCAACCATTTGGAGATACCCGTTTCTACCTATATGTATGATGTGACATGGACTCGCAAAGACCTTGACACAGGCGAGACAGTTGTGGTGGGTACAGGTAACGCCATAGACGCTACGTTTGACAAAGCAGGAACGTATGAGTTCACCGTAGGTACCAAGTTCGCAGAATCAATACCTACTTGTGCTGGCAGCTCTGGTGGCGAACGAAAGGTAACTATCACTGTTGGCGACTGCACGGGACCGATGGAGAAAAACCTTTGGGTAGGTAATGAGGACAATAAGTTTGAAAATCAAAACAACTGGACGGTCAAGGTACCGGTAGATGGTGAAGACGTGGTATTTGCCACTGAATCGAACAATGCCAATCCTAAGAATCCTGCACAGAAAGGTGCAGCCAAGAACGATTGCGTATTGCCAGAGGGCAAGGTGCTGACCATCGGAACTCTGGAGAACCAGTCGGACAAGGCTCTTGTGGTATCGAAGAAGAGTAGTGTGGTTGTTTCTACTGCGTTAGTAGGTTACAATCAGCCAGGCGATGCCAAGAAGTTGGTGATCAAGACCGACGAGAATGGAACAGATGCTGGCGGCTCGTTTGCTGTTTCGTATGCCGACCCATGCAAGTCTGAGGTATATGCAACGGTAGAACTCTATGGACGTGGACAGAAGATTGGCACCGACAAGATAAGGACTAAGGACAATCTTCAGGGATCGCCAACCTACGGCCGCACGTTAATAGCAGAGCCTTACACATGGCAACAGATTGGTATTCCTGTGACGGAAATGGCACCAAGTCCTGTATTCAAGGGTTCTTACTTGCAATACTATTCCGAGGCGAAGAACAGTACAAAACAGTATTACCAAAAGTGGAGCTGGATGGCTAAGGACAACACGATGTCGCCATTCGTGGGCTATCAGCTGACACAGGACGCACCGAAGGTATATGCCCTGACAGGTAAGTTGAACCTGTGTGACCATAACTTAACGTTGACACGCCAGGCTGCTGAGGTGACAAAATCTACCTCAACTAACGTGGGCGAGAAGCACTGGGGATTGGGACAAAACATCTTTGCAAACTCTTACACGGCTGCCATCGATATTGCCCAACTTACCTTCCCTGCAGAGGTTGATCCTACGGTGTATGTGTACCATACGGGTAGTTTCAACAATTGGTATGAAAATAAGACGACCAACGGAACGCAAGATTTGAATGTGGCAGCAGGTGGCTATTTGTCTGTTCCAAAGAACTCGGCAGCAACCATTGGTTACAAGTCGATACCTTCTATGCAGGGCTTCTTGCTGAAGTTCACCGACGCAGAGACCAAATTGGGTAATGAGGCTACCGTGACAGTTCCTTACCAGAGTGTAGTGAAGAACGAACGGGCAGCCATGGCGAAACCTTTTGAGGTCACAACGACCGAGCCTGGAGCCGTACAGATGATTTTGGAGAGCAGCAAGAGCAGCGATGTGCTTTGGCTCATCGAGGCAGAAGGCACCACCGACCGCTACGACCGTGGTTGGGATGGTCGCAAACTGTTGACCAATGCACCTGCCAGTCTGTATGTACAAACTGTTGATGGACAGATGCAGGTGAACGCAACTGCCGACCTCACGCAGCAGCAAGTTACTGTAGAGGGTAGCGACAACGAGTTGTACACGTTGACCATCCGCAAGAAGAATCTGCCACAGTACGAGCATCTGAAGTTGGTAGACTACACCACTCGTCAGTTGGTTGACTTGCGTGAGGATGTTACCTCATACACCTACACCATGCGTCATACGGGTGTGGATAGCAACCGCTTTAAGTTGGTGAACACCACGGCAACCTCATTCGGCAATTTGCCTACCGAGATTCAAGGGGTGACGACGGCAACATGGAATGGACCGGCTGTTGTGTACACCGTATCGGGTGAACGGGTGGCCAATGTAAACCAGCCTAAAGACCTGATGCGTATCAAGGCTCAACTGCCAAACGGTGTATACATCGTTTCGATGCAGGTGGATGGTAAGACGGTGAGCCAGAAGATGGTTATTACGAAGTAAGCAGTAAGCTTCATTCAATGCTACAATATTATGGGCAGCGAGCGCAAGGCTCGTTGCCCATATATTTTTATGTCTTCGCCGTAGCGTCACCCATGTTCAATTCAAACATACAGGGTAAAAGCACACCTACGAGTTCATGATGACGAAGTGAGTGATGTCCACTTCCCTTGCTGTTGGAAAGTGATATGAGAAAAACGACGGGCTGTAAGCCCAAAAGCTTATAGCCCAGGGCAACGCCCTGAGGTTGGGATGCATAGGGATAACTGCGCCCTGTAATGGCAAAAGCGTCTGTTTATCATTTTGTTACACTGGCTTTCCCCCATGCTTTTGCCCTTACAGGGCGTACGCCTACTCACCTGCTTACCCAAGGCGATGCCTTGGGCTATATGCTTTTGGGCTTACAGCCCGTTTTTAAATAATCACGCAGATAGCGCAGGGTTATATTGGTGGAGGGTTGCTTTGGTGAAGGGTTGCTTTGGTGAGCGTTGTGCGGTGCTTTGACTTAGGGCTATAAGCTTTTGGGCTTACAGCCCGTTTTTAAATAATCACGCAGATTTGCTTTGGTGAGCGTTGTGCGGTGCCTTTACTTCGTCGGCGCGTCTGAAGCACCTAATTGTGGGTGACTGTTGTCGCGCAGCACGTCGTTCACGATGGTGGTGATTTGCGTTTTCAGTTCGTTGACAAACTGGGCGGCATCGTATTTTTGGTGTTCGATGTCGCGCAGCTTCTTCTCCCAGATGCCCGTCAGCTCGCAGCTCGTCAGCAGTTTTTCCTTGATGATGTCAATAAGTTGTATTCCCAAGGGCGTCGCTACGATGCGTTTGCGTTCGCGCTGGATGTAATGACGCTTAAATAGTGTTTCGATGATGCTGGCGCGTGACGAGGGTCGGCCGATGCCGTTTTCCTTCAAGGCGGCACGCAGCTCCTCATCGTCAACAAACTTTCCCGCCGTCTCCATGGCGCGCAGCAGGGTGGCCTCGGTATAGTATTTCGGTGGAGTGGTTTGCTTCTCGGTCAGGGTGGGGATGTGTGTCCCGCTCTCGCCCTTTGTGAAGGTGGGTAGGGTGCGTTCCTCATCAACAGCCTTCTCGTCAGCGTCGTCGTCCTCTTGCTGGTTTTTGGCGTACACGTTCCTCCATCCCGGAGCCAATATCTCTTTGCCGCTCGCCTTGAACTCGATGTCCTTCACCTTTCCCATGACGGTGGTGGTGGCGAACTTGCAATCGTCGTAGAACACGGCGATGAAGCGTCGGGCGATGAGGTCGAACACGTTTTCTTCCATGTTCGACAATCCCATTGGCGGCACGCCGGTGGGGATGATGGCGTGGTGATCGGTTACTTTTGAGGAGTCGAACACCTTTTTCGATTTCTTCAGCGGCTTTCCGCCCAACGGCTTGATGAGTTCGGCATACACCGTCTTGCTTTGTATCTTTGTCTGATAAAGTCCGTTCATGGTTTGCGGACATTTGGGATAGATGTCGTCTGAAAGATACTGGGTGTCCACACGCGGATAAGTGGTGTATTTTTTCTCGTACAAACTTTGAATCAGGTTGAGTGTCATCTCGGCCGAATAGCCGAACTTCTTGTTGCAGTCTACCTGCAACGAGGTGAGGTCGTATAGCTTCGGCGGCGCTTCCGTGCCCTTTTTCTTTTGCACGTCGGTCACGGTAAACGGTTCACCCTCAATGGTCTTGAAGGCAGCCTCGCCATCCTCTTTCTGGTCAAAGCGGCCTTTGGTGGCGGTAAACGTGGTGTCGCGATAGATGGTAGCCAGCACCCAATACGTCTCGGGCTTGAAGTTGTCTATTTCTTTCTGCCTGCTCACAATCAGCGCCAAGGTGGGTGTCTGCACCCGGCCTATGCTCAGCACCTGTCTGTTGCGTCCGTATTTCAGGGTGTACAGGCGCGTGGCGTTCATGCCCAATATCCAGTCACCGATGGCGCGCGACAACCCAGCCAGGTACAGCGGTTCGTAGACCGATTGCTCTTTCAGCTTGTTGAATCCCTCGCGGATGGCCTCGTCGGTCATCGAACTAATCCACAACCGCTTCACGGGACATTTGGCTTGTGCCTTCTGCATCACCCACCGCTGAATCAGCTCACCCTCTTGCCCCGCGTCGCCACAGTTGATGATGCTGTCGGCGTGCCGCATCAGTTGTTCGATGACGGCAAACTGTCGTTTGATGCCCTCGTCGTCGATGAGCTTGATGCCGAACCTTGGCGGCAACATGGGCAGGGCGGCCAGGCTCCAGTGTTTCCAGTTGTCGTAGTAGTCGTTGGGCTCTTTCAGACAGCACAGGTGTCCGAAGGTCCACGTCACTTGGTAGCCATTGCCCTCCATATAACCGTTTTTCGAGCTATGGGCACCGATGATGCGCGCGATGTCTTTGGCCACGCTGGGTTTCTCTGCTATGCAAACAATCATTGTCAGTTACTTTCTTTCTTTTTTTACAGTTCCACCACCGTGATGCCCGCACCGCCAAACTGCACATGCTCGTCACGGTAACGGGTTACGTTGGGGATGCCCGAGAGGTAGTCGCGGATGAGTTGGCGCAGGATGCCGTTGCCCTTTCCGTGGAGGATGCGCACCCGATCCATACCCATGAGTATGGCATCGTCGATGAAATACTGCACAGCGTTCAGCGCCTCGTCGCCCCGCATGCCCCGCACGTCCAGGTCTTGGTGAAAGTTCTTGCGGTGCTCGTCGATGGTGTCGCGTGTTTTTTTACTTATCTTCACGGCACCCAACCGTTCTTCCAACGTAGGTTGAGCCTTTTGCTCGGCGGCGTGTTCCAACCTACCGGCGCGCATCTTGGTGCGCATGTCGCCGAAGATTACGGTGGCGTTGCCGCCCTCCACCTGCTCAACGGTGCCGATGGTGGTGAGTCCGATGATGCGTACCCGGTCGCCTGGTGCGATGGCTTTTCGCTGTTGCTGGCGGTCGGCAGCCTGTCGCACCTCTTCTTGTCGCTTCTGTTGCTGTTTGGCTTTCTCGGCCTTGCGCTTCTCCTTGCGTTCTTTGCGAAGCCGCATCTGCTCCACCTTCTTGGCAAACTGCTCGTCGCTCATGGTGCCGTTGGGTGTTTGGGAATCGTCGGCCTTGATGCCCTGTTCAAACACCTTCAAATCCTCTCGTATGCGCCGCGTGGCCTCTTTCTCAGCCTGTTGCTCGCGTATCTCGCGAATGGCGTTCTCAATGCGCTTGTTGCTCTGCCTGAACAGTTCGTCGGCCTGCTCCTTGGCGCGCTTAATGATGAGCTTGCGTTCTTGCTCCACCTCACGAATGTCGTTCTCGTAGCGTGCGATGGTCCTCTCCATGTCCTTCTCGCGCTGGTGGATGGTCTGCCGCTTGTTCTCCCAGTAGCGCTTGTCGCGCACGATGTCCTGGAGGTATTTGTCGCTCTGTATGTAGTCGGTCCCCACGATGTCGCTGGCCTTGCTGATCACCGTTTCGGGGATGCCCGTCTTGCGGGCTATCTCGATGGCGAAGCTGCTGCCTGGCTGTCCGATGGCCAACTTGAACAAGGCCTGCATCTCGTGGCGGTCGTAGAGCATGGCTCCGTTTACCACACCGGGGTGAGCGTCGGCGTAATGTTTCAGGTTCTGGTAGTGGGTGGTGATGACGCCCCATGCCTGTTTGTCGCAAAACTGCTCCAGCACCGCCTCGGCGATGGCGCCACCTATCTGTGGCTCGGTGCCGGTGCCGAACTCGTCGATGAGCAACAGGGTGCCGGGATTGGCCGTCTTCATCATGTTCTTCATGTTGAGCAGGTGGCTCGAGTAGGTACTCAGGTCGTTCTCAATGCTCTGTTCGTCACCGATGTCGATCATCAGGTGTTCGAAGATGCCCGCCTTTGAGCGTTCGCCCACCGGGATGCTCAGTCCGCATTGCAGCATGTATTGCAGCAGTCCCACGGTCTTGAGGCATACCGACTTGCCGCCGGCATTGGGTCCCGAGATGATGAGCATGCGCTTCTGGGGCGTGAGGATGATGTCGAGCGGCACCACCTGTTTGCCCTGTTTCTCCAACGACAGGCGCAGCAGGGGGTGCGTGGCCCCAATCCAGTCGATGTACGGCTGTGACTGTAGTTGCGGTTCGATGGCCTTGATGAGTTTGGCCAACTCGGCCTTGGCGCGCACCAAGTCAATCTTGGCCAGCATGCCGTAGGCCGCCAACAACTCTTTGACGTGCGGCCGCACCTCGCGCGTCACCTCGGAGAGAATGCGAATCACCTCTTTGCGCTCCTCGCTCTCCAGTTCCCTGATGCGGTTGTTGGCCTCCACCACCTCGGTGGGTTCGATGAACACGGTGCGTCCCGTGGCCGACTCGTCGTGCACGATGCCCTTGATTTTGCGTTTCAGTCCCGGTGCCACGGGGATGACCAAACGACCGTCGCGCAGGGTGGGGACCACGTCTTTGTCTACCACGCCCTCGCTCTGGGCGGCGCGCAGAATGCTGGCCAGCGTGTGTGAGATGCTGCCCTCGGTGCGTCTTAGTTCGCTGCGTATCTGTGCCAGGGCCGGTGAGGCGTTGTCGCGGATGTGGCCCAACTTATCAAGAATCTGGTCGATGCGCCGCAATAGCTGCGGAAACACCACCACGCCGCGCGTCAGTTCTTGCAGGGCAGGGTAGCGGAAGCGGGTGGGACGGCTGTCATCGTCATCCCCCTCGTCATCCCCCTTGACTTGTCTTTCGCCTTGTGCGTCATCGGCATCGTCGTCTTCGGTCTGAGCCAGAAAGCGCACGATGGCGATGATGGTCTCCAGCGAGCGGCGCAGGTCAAACAGCTCGTCTTCCTCCAAGTGCGTGTTCTCCAGTCGAATGCGGGCTATGGCCTGTCGCATGTCGAAGAAATATTGCAGTGGAAAGTTGTCTTCCTCCTGCTGTATGCGCCTCATCTCCCGCGTCTGCTCGAGCCACGCGCCGATGGTGGCGGGGTCGGTGCAGAACGCCAGCGCGTCCACCTGCTCCTTGCCCAGCGTGGAAAGGCAGCGCGCCTTCAGCAGTTCGCGTATCTTGTCAAAGCCAATCTTGCTTTCAAAGTTGGTTGGGTAAATCATGTTGCAAAGATAAGCATTTACGAACAAATGGCCATCTTTTATTTCAGGGTAATGCGACGGGTAGACACAGCTTTTTCATTTAATATGGTTGTTTATTGGCAATAACAATTATGCTCATGTGTTTCAATAGCGAAAAGAGTTTGAAACTACGAATTAACCAAATAGAACGAATTTGATGGTTTGTGTGCATGGTCGTGTTATTTTCATTCGTGCCATTCGTGCCATTCGTAGTTCAACAACGAAATAAACGAAAAAAACGAATTTTGATGGTTGGCGTTTATTATCTTGTTCACGTCATCCGCTTCATACCGTTGCAATGAGGAGAAGTTAGCTTCCCGTTTCATCACAACAGGGTGAATAGGAGGCAAGGCATATACCCTTCAAGGTAGCATTGGATAGCGATATGAGGTACCACGGGCTGTAAGCCCATAAGCTTATAGCCCAGGGCAATGCCCTGAGGTTGGGATACGTTGGGGTGGCTGCGCCCTGTAAGGGCAAAAGCATGTGATTATCATATTGTTACGCTTGCTTTCCCTAATGCTTTTGCCCCTGTAGGGCGTACACCTACTCACTCGCTTACCCAAGGCGATGCCTTGGGCTATGGGCTTTTGGGCTTACAGCCCGTTATATGTTTCTGGGTTCTATGTTCGTTATAAGCTTTTGAGCTAACCATGGTTACACCGCCTTTATTCCTCTTCCAACATCTTATAGGCTTGATGGTACTTTTTTAGCCTTTCAATATCGTTGTCTGTAAGCTCATTCAACCTCGTGATGTCCATGTTGTCTTTGAGGTCAGCTATCTTCACCCTACGACCAATGGGATTAGCCTTGCTGCGCTGAATGAAGTCAAAATAGTCTTCGCCTTTATTTCGAGAGATAGATAGAACGGCGTCCACGATGTATGTCGGAAATCCCTGCGTGAGTAGATATTCGGCGGTGATATCTCCATCTTCTATCGTATCGTGTAAAAGCGCCACTATCTTACTGTCATCGTCCTGGCACAACTTCTCGACACGAAGCGGATGTCCTATGTATGGCTTTCCTCCCTTGTCTACTTGTGTTTTGTGCACTTCGGTAGCAATCTGCATAGCCTTGTCTCGAAGTTCATCGAAATTGTTTATACGCTTCTTTACTGATTTCATAACCATACATTTTGGATTCAAAAATAGCTTTATCCGTCGAATCAACCTCCATTTCATTGCGTCCTCTACGTTTGATAAAGCAGTGCGTAGACTCGTCTATCACTACAAGTCTTAAAACAATATCCTCGTAGTCATCTTTGAGGAAGACGGTTCCTTTTTTAAGTTTTTCGTGTAATTTTACCAAATCCATCTTGCGTTGATTTTTCGATGTAAAGATAGTTATTTTTTGATAAAATTATCAACAGAATCACTTCAAATGCGTGTAAGGAATCACGATTTTTTTATTTTAAAAAGCCTCTCGTTGACCACAACTATGATTTGCTTTTGTTTCACCAACTTTTCCACTTAAATGCAAGGGCTGTGCGCTCTTATCGTTCTGTATTTTCATTTGGTTCACTGTTTTGCCCGCAAATTTAGATCGTTTTGGCGTACCATCCAAAAAACATCAATAGGCTTAGCGGGAGCAAAATGATGTCGCATGAGCGTGACGTTCACGTTCCGAACCGGTGGAATGGGAGGGCGGCGAACGAGTGGAGCGGCTAGCGGTGTTGGGTGAATGGGGAGTTGGGAACAAGTGCAGTGGGTAGAGGTGGTCGGGGAGTGTGAAGCGGGGAACGAGTGGAGCGGGTAGCGGTAATCGGAGAATGGGAAGCGAGAAAAGTTGGAAAGGCGTGACCGATCATGCGGCATCGTGTCCTCGATGTTGTTTTTATCGTTTGTCCTAAATTTTTATTTCTTAAAAAAAACGACGACGGAGACGTTTCGCTCCATTTCGTCGTCGGATTATCAGTATGATGAGTATCATCAGTATCATTAGTATGATTAGTATTATTAGTATATATAGGAGCCATGCTTGATTATCAATGAGTTAGGAGGGGGTAAATTGATTGTTCGTTCAATTATGAATCAATTATGGTTCAGCGAACGATTCATGTTCGGCGATGTTTCGTTTGAAGTTTTTGGAAGGCTCAACCTCTCATGGATCGTTCTTTTTTATCACGAATTGTTAAGTATTTTTACGTCGGCTTCTGTGTGATTCGTTTCATTTTCAACACCCTGCAATTGATAGGCTATTGGCCTGCAATCTCTTTGGAATTGGCTCTCAAAGTCATGTCGATTGGCAGTTGATATCATGGAGTTTTCGTCCACCTAATTAAATAGTTATCAATACTATAACGAAGAAACCATAAAAAAGGCAATTGGGTTAAGGGCGGTTCTATAAATTACCACCGTAAAGTTTTTTATGTCAGTCTTTTTATGTTTTGTCATCTTGTGGACTCTTTTTATATAAAACAGGCTGCGCCTCAACAATTCAAACAAGTTTGATTGTATTCGGCTTGCTCCGTTTTTAGTTCAAAATGTAAGTTCGTTCAGTCGTGTAGCTCGCTACACTCCTTCACTCTCTTGCATTTTGACCTCAAA
>CAKOVA010000018.1 GCA_934120735.1 uncultured Prevotella sp. | reverse complement strand
GTACAAACATAAGTTTTTCGGGCAAAGGTAGTAAAGCTGGAAGCCCACACAAAGGCGGCTAAAGTTGGATGCTTACTATGCTTTTGGTGGGCAATAGCATGCATATTGAGGTTCAATAAGCATGCTATTGGAGGGAAACCAGCAACAAATTTGACGGATAAAGCGAGGTAAAATGTATAACACATTATACCTCAACCAATTATAAAAATCGCTCATATTTCGCTTATTTGCCATCAACCTTGCGGTTGGTTGCAAATAAGCTCGTATTTCGAGGGCATGTAAAATTATTTCTTAGTTGCTCAATCAGGTTTTCCATATCAGCAGTTGGTGGGGTGTGAATTATCACGTTCCGCCGCTATCCTCGGAAACAGGAAATGAAAATGGGAAATGGAAAAATGGGCATCACACCCCCAAAATTTCCCATTTCCCATAATCATGGATGTCCTCTATAGGTTAGATGGCTGATAAACCACCAGCAAAAACTATTCTGGAACCCACACCGAGACATTTCCAGCCGGACAGGTAAAGTTGCCCCAACCATTCTCATCAATCTGAATCTTGTGGTCGAATCTGCCCAACAGATCGTAGAATTTCTGTCCAGCATAAGCCTTTCCTACTTCCATGGGTTTCTCGTATTGGTCTTTGTTGCTCATCACCACGGCACATCCCCGGTTATATCCATCGCCCTCGCGTGTCCAACCAAGGCAGTTGGCGTCTTCAAAATAATCGCGCTGGGTGCCATAAGCATTTTCTTTTCGGGCTTTCAACAGACCGTCAGTGCCATCAACCTTGTCCAGGAAAATCTCATAATCGTTGCCATCCTGTCCCTTATCCGTATAATGTGCGCCAAACAAATCGGGATAAAACACGCAAGGATAACCGTCTTGTCGCAATAAAATGAGGGCATAAGCCAATGGCTTGAACCACGCTTCTACAGGTGCTTCCAACGCCTGAAGAGGTTGGGTGTCGTGATTGTCGACCACAGTAACTGCCTTGTCGGGGCGGGCTGACAACAGGGTTTCATCAAAGATGCGGCGCAAATCGTAATCACCGCCACTGTTGGAGGCAATATGGAAGTTTTGCTGCAGCGATGCATCGAACAGGCTCATGCATCCATCCGTAGCCTTCAGATAATCGAGCATCAACGGAAGCAAACCCGGTGTCCAGTACTCACCCACGGCAAAAATGTCCTTTCCTGTATTCGAGCGCAATAAATTCAGCCATTCTTTATAGAATTCAGGCGATTGATGCTTCACGGCATCCAGTCGCACACCATCGAAAAACACCTGGTCGTGATACCATTTTGCCCAGTCGTTCAGTTCCTTGCGAACATAGGGATTTCGGTGTTCAATGTCGTTGTACATCAAATAGTCGTAATTGCCTTTCTCTGAACCAACAACAGTTTCCCACCCATCGCCATGGTCGTTGATGATTTGGAAGATGCCTTTGTCCTGCCCTACCGCATAATCTACGCCGGAAAAACATGTGAAATCCCACTTAAATTTAGAATATTTGTCGCCACGACCCGGGAAAGTAAACTTGGTATAGCTTTCAATTTCGAAAGGAGCTGATACGTTTTTTTGGCGGTTGTTGGGATCTACTTTCACCACATGAAAGTGTTCGGTTTCATCACCACCAGCCTTGTGATTGAGCACCACATCGACCATCACCGAGACATCCTTGCTCTGTAGGGTCTTGCAAGCATCGACGTATTCGTCCTTGGTGCCATATTTCGTGGCAATAGTTCCTTTCTGATCGAATTCTCCTAGGTCAAACAAGTCATAAGGATCGTATCCAACAGAGTTGTCACCACCAGCTGCTTTGTATGCTGGGGGAAACCATACCATGGTGATACCCAACTCTTGAAGCTGATCGGAAATCTCTTTCATGTGTTTGTAAAATACGCCGTTTCCTTCTGTGTACCAGTGGAAACCTTGCAAAATAGTTTGATTCATACCTTTATCTCTTTATGTAAAGCGTTTATTTAAAATGACGTGTGGGTTGGAAAAAGCCGTTGCTTGAACGGGCGCGATGTTGATTTGGCCAGTTGCAACTGATGGGGTTTTAAACGTTTTCATTCACTCGGATGGGTTGCTTGGTTGGCGTCTTTTTCAAAAATATGCACAAAAGCCCCCTTCATGGTGACTGAAAGACCTTCATATTGTCGTCGTCTTGTGGATTGTACCATACAAAGATATACATAATACAGCAATGTTCTCGTACATATTATATTAATTTAACCCGATTGATTCACTATTTTTTCGATGAATCTGTTAAGGAATAGAGGGCAATGTTTCCTGCGTTGAAATAAAAAAAACAGCTCCTCCGTACTAGAAAGAACTGTTATTGTGATGTTTTCTTGTGGTTTTATATCGGCCAGATGATATGGCCTTTTTTGCTCAAGTGAACGTTAATCTGTTGTTTATCCGTATCGTATTCCGATGTTAAGAATATCTCAAGATGCTTCCTGGCTTAAGCTTCGCTGATTTACTGATATGGCTCAGCCTACAAATCTGCTCAACCGTTACACCGCGTTTACGCGCAATCGAGGAGAGAGTTTCGCCTGCCATTACCTTATGGTATTGTACCTGAGTAGGGTTGACCATGTCATTATCGTCCTTTTTGTAGGCTAATTCGCCACGAACCTCTTCAGGTGTATATCTTCCGTTTCTTACTACGCCACGCAAACGGGTAGCTTCTGATGACTCTCGTTGATAGGAAGAGTTTCTGAATGTGTAGAAATCGCCTGTGACATCTTGCGCTCGGAAGTCAAACAGGAGTGCAGGATTCAGAGCCACACCGCATAATCTTGTTTCAAAATGAAGGTGAGATCCGGTACTTCTACCCGTGTTCCCACCCAGTCCTATCACGTCGCCAGCTCGTACTTCTTGATTCTCTTGCACTAATTGTTTTGACAAGTGACCGTAGATAGTCTCCAGTCCGTTGTTGTGTCGGATGACGATATAGTTACCATATCCGCGTGCCTCATAACGAACAATGCGTACTTTGCCACTGAAAGCAGCACGGATTGTATCTCCGATGTACACCTTAATGTCCAAGCCTTTGTGTTGACGTCCCCAACGAGAACCGAAGTTACTCGTCACAACCCGGCTGGGTGTGGGCATGTGGAAGTGACGAAGATCTATCTTGAATGAATCGGGAAGAGCTGTCGCACGGTGTGCATAACGGTTATTCCATTCGTTATACAGCTGGGCAGCAGGTGACTCTGTATTTTCTTTTTCAATGATGCTATGCAGCAAAAGCGTATCTACGGCTTTCATCTTCCGGTCTACGGGAGCCTGTTTGGCAAGTAAATCTTGCGCTGTTGCTGATTGAGCGATTGCCCCAAAGACTGCAATAAAAGCAAATGTTTTTATCTTGTTTATAAATGCCATACAAATTTTGTTAGTTTTAGGTCTCCCAAAAGAGCTAATCAAAAATGTTTTTTAAAGATTTACCAGATGCTGTAAGAAATCCTTCAACTTTAAAAAATGGTTGTGCAAATATAACGATTATATTGCAAAGTTGTTACGTTATTAACAGAATTTATAATGACTTTAACTAACTTGTAATAAATACAAACAACTGCTAAGATATTGATGCCCAGTTGATATTGGTCTTTCTTAGCTCGTTGAGCCTATTCCAAAGCATGCTATATTCTGTCTTTTCGCAAAGAGGATCGGCCTCTATAATCTTCTGTGCTTCATCGCGAGCGAGCTGTATGATTTGTCCATCGCGTGCAATGTCGGCAATCTTGAGGTCGAAGGCTATGCCACTTTGCTGCGTACCTTCTAGATCACCCGGTCCACGGAGCTTCAAATCGGCCTCTGCAATCTGAAAACCATCGCAGGTTTCGCACATGATGTCAATGCGTCTGCGGGTTTCTTTCGACAACTTGTGACTGGTTACCAAGATGCAATAACTCTGATCGGCACCTCGTCCCACACGTCCTCTGAGCTGGTGTAGCTGCGACAGCCCAAACCGTTGGGCATCGAGAATCACCATGACCGAGGCGTTTGGCACGTCAACACCCACCTCTATCACCGTAGTGGCCACCAGAATTTGGGTTTCTCCACGACTGAACTTCTGCATTTCAGCATCCTTTTCTTTCGGCTTCATCTTGCCATGTACCTTGCTGTGTTTAAAGTCTGGGAAGATCGTACATAGCGATTCGAACCCTGCTTCCAGGTTTTTCAGATCAATTTTCTCGCTCTCAGTGATCAGCGGAAAGACGATATATACCTGTCTGCCCTGTTGGATTTGCTTCCGTATGCCTTGATACAAGCTCGTCATCTGATTGTCGTATTGATGAATAGTCTGTATGGGTTTACGCCCAGGAGGCAATTCATCGATGACACTTACGTCCAAATCGCCATAAATGGTCATGGCCAAAGTGCGCGGAATGGGTGTCGCCGTCATGACAAGGATATGGGGTGGGCGTTCGCTCTTACCCCACAACTTGGCTCTTTGTGCCACGCCAAACCGGTGTTGCTCGTCGACAACGGCCATTCCTAGGTGTGAAAATCGCACGTTATCTTCGATAACTGCATGCGTTCCCACCAAAATGTGAACCTCTCCAGTGAGCAATCCGTGGAACACTTCGTTGCGTTTTTTGCCCTTCACCATACCCGTGAGCAGTTCAACACGTACGTCCATTCCCCCTAAAAACTTCTTGATGGTGGCAAAATGTTGTTCAGCCAGAATCTCCGTAGGGGCCATCATGCACGCCTGATAACCATTGTCAATGGCAATGAGCATGGACATTAGGGCCACCAGTGTCTTGCCAGAACCCACGTCACCCTGCACCAACCGGTTCATTTGTCGGCCGGTTGTCATGTCCTTACGTATCTCGTGCATCACCCGTTTCTGTGCGTTTGTCAACTCAAAAGGCAGGTTATTCTTGTAAAAGTGATGAAACTGTGGCCCCACATGGTTGAAAACGTAGCCCTGGCACTTGCGCTTCCGGTCGTTGGCATAGCGCAGAATGTTGAGCTGAACGTAAAACAATTCTTCAAACTTGAGGCGTAGTTGGGCACGCTGCACGTCATCAAGACTCTTTGGATAATGAATCTTTGTCATGGCCTCGGCGCGTGAAATAAGATGCAGAGGCTCCGTAATGTATGGAGGAAGCGTTTCGGGTAGGTCGTTTTCGCCGAGCTTATCAACCAGCGTCTTGGTGAGTTTCTCAATGGCATGCGACTGCAATCCCGACTTTTTCATGCGCTCTGTCGTCATGTAATAGGGTTGCATGCCCATTTCGGACAGCTGGATATCGGCAACTTTGTCGATGTCAGGATGCGCAAACTGGTATCTCCCGCCATAGATGGTTGGCCTGCCGAAAACGATGTATTCTTCGTTTACCTTATAATTCTTGTAAACATATTGTGTGCCTTGAAACCAAACAAGGTCGGCAATGCCAGTGCCATCACTGAAATGAGCCACTACTCGCTTCTTCCTCGGACTCATGGTGAACTCTTCAAAGCTCAGAATCTTGCCTTTGAGTTGTACGAAAGGCAGGTCCCCTTGCAAATCGATGATGCGGTAGATGCGGCTTCTGTCAACGTATTTGTAAGGATAATACTCAAGCAAATCGCCCCAGGTAGCGATGTTGGCCTCTTTCTCCAATATCGCCTTACGCTTGGGTCCAACCCCAGGTAGGTATTTGATATCTTGCTCGAGTATGGATGACATGGTTTCAATTTAATAAGAACTTACCCTCTTTGGTCAGCTTCTGTTGGTTCTTGTGCAGAGTGCTTACTGCCACATTCCCCTATTTCTCCAGCGTTATCGTGGGGCGTTTGGCCGTGCTGAAGCATGGTTTCGGCAAGAACGAGATCAAAGGGCGTGGTGATCTTGATGTTCTCCCGGTTGCCGTCTACCATGCTGACGCTGTGACCGAGTGCCTCAATCACCGAAGCATCGTCGGTGAACGATTCCCGGTCAGACTGTCCGAAGGCTCGCTTGGCCAAGGCGATGTCAAAAACTTGCGGTGTCTGTACGATACGATACTCGCTGCGCAGCACGTTCTTTCCGCCTCCTTGTCCGTCAATGTGGCGCAGGGTGTCGGTCACGGGTAGTGTGGGGATGACGGCCTTTTCGACTCGGGCTGTTTCAAAACAACACTCGATAACTTCGACCGACACAAACGGACGAACGCCATCATGGAAGCCTACCACGCCATCGGCATCATCGGGAATGGCCGCCAAACCGTTCTGACACGATTCATAGCGCGTGCTTCCTCCATCTGCGATGGTGTGCGCAAGGTCAAAGTGGTGACGCTCACACAGTGCTCTCCATTGAGCTTGTTGTTCGCGAGGCAACACCACGATGACATTCAGCTCTTTGCTGTATTGGTAAAAACGCTCGATGGTGCGCATCAGAACAGGCTTCCCACCGATGGACAGAAACTGTTTCGGCGTGTCGCTTCCCATACGAAGGCCTTTTCCTCCGGCTACAATGATGATATAGTTCATGAGTTCATGAGTTCGTGAGTTCATGAGTTGGTGAGTTTTTCCTCACCGTCCCATCAAACGGTCGTATAGCATCTGTTGCTGCAACTCCTTCGTCTTCGCCTCACCCACGAACATCTTCAAAATCTCGTATGCGTATGGGAACGTCGCAGCAGGACCCTCTCCCGTGATGATGTTGCCGTCGATGGTGAACAATTCGGCTGTGTATTCAGCACCCTCGAGGTACTTCTCGAATCCTGGATAACATGTAGCCTTGCGTCCTTTCAGCAGTCCTAAGCTACCTAATACCATCGGTGCGGCACAGATGGCACCAATATGCTTGCCCTTGGCATTATGTGCCAGCAGTGTTTCTCTCACGCCCGCATGCTCATTCAGATTGGTTGCGCCGGGCATACCGCCAGGAAGCATCAGCATGTCGGCATCGTCAAAGTTGTGCATGTCTTCAAATTTCACGTCGGCCTTGATGGTTACGCCATGGGAAGACTCCACCCACTCGGAGCCTGTAACGCTCACTGTCTGGATTTCAACGCCGGCTCTGCGGAAAATGTCTACGGGTGCCAAGGCTTCAACTTCTTCGAAACCATTGGCCAAAAATTCATATATCTTTGCCATATTTGTTATGTTTAGGAGCCTTTTGAACCCCTTGGTTAGCTATTTAATAATTGTCATTGCAAATATAATAAAAATATTTCAATGCTGCGCATCACACGTCTTGTCATTTGGAAATGATTGACGCAGGTTAACGTTGTTTTAGATTCGTCATCCTTTCCTTTAAACACGCAGCGACATTTCGATGCACCTTTGTAAAACAGAGGTTCTTACAACGAATAACATCAACGCAAAAAAAGATACGCTTCGCCCGTCGCATGCAGACTGAAAATATCCAACTTTTTTACCAAAAAACGGCCCAAAAACGGCCCTTCGCAATTCTCATTCTGGAGAAAAACAATAGGCCTGACGGATGAAAGCAAGGAGCTTTTTTGCCTCAAAACAGTGGTTTTCGCCCCAAAAACGATGATATTACCCGCCAATATGCACCACTTTTCACCCTTAGAACCATGCTATTGAACGCCAAAAGCATAGCAATTGCACCGCAAAAGACATGCTATTGGCTTGCTGGGACGTGAAAACAAGCCGCAAATAGACAGCTCATATCTACAAAAACTTGATTATCAACATGCTATAAAAACCGCTTCATTTTCGGCTTATTTGCAACCTGAGGCGGGGTTGGTTGCAAATACGCCAAATATGGAGAGGTGCTTTGTCAAGATTATTCACACAATTTGTTCGCCATGATTTCATACGTCCGACAAGACGAGAATAGGCAACATAGACGCCACTGTACATGAAACAGATAGACACCAGTAGAATACATATTTTTACATTTACATGATGTAGTACCACAGATTTGTAACCTTACGACCTTGAAAATAACATAAAGAACTTCTAATTGTTGCACGAATGTAACAGAATTGTAAAAAACAATACAACTGTATTTCGTTAATATATGGTATTTTTGCACTGAACTAATTGACTATTTGTATGAAGGAGAATAAAAAACTAATCAAAGACGCCCTGAAGAAACACCTGGATCGGGAGGACAAATTCGAGAATCTGGTTTTGAACCTTGCCCTCAAGAAGATGGCCGGAGCCAAGAAAGATGACGAGGGCGTATACTATTCAAAGAAGCAAAAGCGTGTCATCATGGCCGTAAAAACGCTGGAAGGCACGTACGATATCCCCGAAGGGACTGAGATAATTGACGATGACGCCTTCTGGGGATGCGCCTTCCTGGAGCAAGTAAACATCCCGGAAACCGTCACACTCATTGGCAACGAGGCTTTTTCACGATGCATGTCCGTGAAAAAGCTGGTGATTCCGGCCTCTGTTGAGAGCCTCGGCAACAATCCTTTCGTAGGCCTCAACAGCGAAAACATCGTGTGCAAATCAGAACATTTCGTCATTGAGAACAAACTGATGTTCACTGCCGACCGCAAGAAACTCATCGCCTGCCTGACCGATGCGGCGATGGTCATCATTCCGAAGGGCGTGGTGGAGATTCAAGACTTTGCCTTTTCTCGTCGCCGCAGGTTGAAGAAAGTGATTATACCCGACACGGTAGAGGTCATTGGCAGTGACGCTTTCTCCGATTGCGATGCCTTGGAAAAGGTCACCCTTCCAGCTTCGGTCAGAATGGTTGAACCACATGCCTTCGCTGAATGTGACCGACTGAAGAAGCTGACATTCTTAGGAACCGTAGAACACATTGCGCGTACATCCGTTTCCAATTGTGACGCTCTGAAGAAAATCATCGTCCCAGAAGGTTCCTCGGCTCTATACATCAAGCAGTTGCATATCCCCCTGGAACTGGAAGACATCGTGATAGAAAACACAGAACGTAAAGACCAACAGAAACAAGCGCCGCAATCCTAACGAACGCTCACCTTCATCAAAATCGACAAAATAACAGTTACTACCCCCGAAAAATGGCACAAAGCACAAAAAAGAAGCATCGTTACATCGAGAGAGACATCAGCTGGATGTATTTCAATCACCGCATCCTGCAAGAAGCACAAAAGCCCACCGTTCCTCTGTTGGAGCGTTTGTCGTTCCTGGGCATCTATTCCAACAACCTGGACGAATTCTTTCGAGTAAGGATGGCATCACTCAATAAGATTTTGGAAAGCACGAAAGTCTCGGCAGCGACAGCGAAAATGATCAAGAAGACCATCAAGCACATCAACAAACTCAATGAAGAATACAACATTGAGTACGGCAATGCCATCAAGGATGTGTTCGCCGGACTGGAAAAGCACAACATCCGAATGCTTGACGAAACGCAGCTTAACGAGGAGCAGAAGGCTTTCTTGAAAGCATTTTATTACGATAAGCTCAACGGTTCGACCAATCCCATTTGGCTTTCAGAAATTGATGACATCAGTATTTTGGAAGACAATCGCATCTATCTCGCCGTGAAAAGAACCGAAGAGATGAGTCGCAAAACAAAATTTGCCATCATCAAAATACCCGACAGAATCTATGGACGCTTCCTGAAAATTCCCTCTTCGGACAATTGTGAGAACTTCATGTACCTGGATGATGTCGTTAGATACTGCCTGCCCCTCATCTTCATCGGTTTGAAAAAATGTACCTACGAGGCTTATTCTTTCAAGTTTACCAAGGATGCGGAAATGGAGGTTGACAACGAAGCTGATTACGGTGCTATGGAACGCATCGCCATAGGGGTGAACAGTAGGAAACGCGGTGAGGCCATACGCATGGTATATGACAAGGACATGCCTGCCGACTTGAAAAAGAAGGTGATGAAGCGCCTGCACGTGAAAGAGCTTGACACCTTGCTGGCAGCAGGCAGATACCAAAATCATAAAGACTTGATGGGCTTTCCGGCACTGGGTCATGAGAAGTTGAGTTATCCCAAATGGCCGCAAATACTCAAGCCAGAATTCCTATCTGAAGAAAGTATCTTCGACCTCATCAGGCAGAAAGACCGCTTCATCCATGTACCCTACCACTCGTTCAACGGCTACATTCGCATGTTGAGAGAAGCAGCCTTGCGCCCGGAAGTCAAGGAAATCAAAACCACGCTCTATCGCTTGGCCAAAGATTCCAAGGTGGTGAAGGCCTTGATTTGCGCTGCACAGAACGGCAAGAAGGTGACGGCCGTCGTCGAGTTACTGGCTCGGTTCGACGAAGAAAGCAATATCAAGTGGAGCAAGCGCATGCAGGAAGAAGGCGTGAACGTTATCTTTGGCGTGGAAGGTTTGAAGATTCATTCCAAACTTTTGCACATCACGACCACCAAGGGCAATCTGGCTTGTGTTGGAACTGGCAACTTTCACGAGGGAAACGCCAAAACCTATACCGACTACCTCATGATGACGGCGCGGCCACGCATTGTCAATGAGGTGGAAAAGGTGTTCTACTTCATCGACAGACCCTTCTCACAAGTACGCTTCAGAGAACTCATGGTGTCGCCCAACTCAATGAAATCACGCATCATCCGCATGCTCGACAACGAAATCAAGAATGCCTTGGCTGGGGAAGAGGCATGGGTGAAGATTAAAATCAACCACATCACCGACCCTGATATCGTTAACAAGCTCTACGCTGCCTCGCAAGCCGGCGTGAAAATAGACTTGCTCTTACGCGGCAACT
Source organism: uncultured Prevotella sp. (assembly GCA_934120735.1). Taxonomy (GTDB): domain Bacteria; phylum Bacteroidota; class Bacteroidia; order Bacteroidales; family Bacteroidaceae; genus Prevotella. Next base: position 24,527 of record CAKOVA010000018.1, on the reverse strand, counting down.
GCTCACTGGTGCCTGGCGTCAAAGGCATGAGCGAGAACATCAAGGCCGTGGGCATCATTGACAGATACCTGGAACATTCGCGCATTTTGATATTCTGCAACGGCGGAAAACCAAAATATTATCTGGGTTCGGCCGACTGGATGCCACGCAATCTCATCAACCGCATCGAAGTGATGACACCTGTTTACGACCAAGACCTGCAACAAGACCTGCTGCGCACCGTTGAGTATGGCATGCGTGACACGACCAATGGGCGGCTCATCGATGGATTGGGGACCAACGAAATACAACCCATCGCAGAAGGAGAGCAACCTTTCCGCTCACAGCAAGCCTTGTTCGAGGCGTATCAAACCGAACAACAGGCATGACGAAAGACAAAGAGACAACCCCAGAACCCATCAAACAAAAAGAAAAAATGGAAGCAAAAACATTCGCAGCAATTGACATTGGATCGAACGGAGCGCGCCTGTTAATCAAGCGTTTTGATGACAGTGCGCCCCAATTTGAGCGCTTTAAGCGGGTGATGTTCATCCGCATTCCCCTGCGATTAGGCAAAGACGTGTTTACATTAGGCAAGATTTCGAAAGACCGCGCCACAATGATGATGCGCATGATGAAAGGCTTCAAACAGTTTATGCTGCTCTATCAAGTGGATCAATACAGGGCCTGTGCCACCGCAGCCATGCGCGATGCAGACAATGGGAAGAAGGTGATGAAAGAGATTGAGCGTGAGACAGGCATCAAACTTGAGATTATTCGGGGCGAGGAAGAAGCACGACTGCTTTGCAACAACATCATTGAACAAACCAATAGTCAAACGGGTAATTTCGCATACGTCGACGTGGGAGGCGGCAGTACCGAGATATCATTGCTGCATGATGGTGCACTGGCCGAGAGTCACTCATTCGACATGGGTACCCTGCGCATGCTCAGTGGTAAGGTAACCAACGCCACCAAGCATCAGATGCGAGGCATGTTGGACGAGTATGCCGAGCATTTTCCTGACACACAAATTATTGGTTCGGGCGGCAACATCAACAAACTCTTCAGACTGACGCACGGCAAGAACGACGAAAAACAAATGAAAGTGGAGGAATTCAAAGAAATATACGAGGCTCTCTCCAAGCTCAGCGAGGAAGAAAGAAAAGAAAAGTACGGTTTGAAAGACGATCGCGCCGATGTTATCATACCAGCCGCAGAAATCTTCCTGATGGTGGCCAAGGCCTTGAAGTGTGACACCATCTATGTACCCAACATCAGTTTGGCCGATAGCATTGTCGACGGTTTATACCGTGAGTACTGCCAAACAAAGTAGAAAATCATGCGATGCAGACTATAACGGGGCTTGGTACCAGTGGGGTATCAGGCCCCGTTCGTTTGTCATCAATGTGCAGTTGAGGTGCAAATGATTCTTCGACAGTACATTTAAGGAATAACTTCGAAACATTATTTTAATGCAAAATAATCGTAATAAATACGTGTTGTGTCAATTATTTTTTGTTAATTTGCAATAAGTATCATAAAACACGGAACAAGATGGGAAAAGAAAAAAAAGGTGGCAAACGCATGTCCAAAAAGCAATTGGCTGAAAAGTTGGAAGGGTTCTTTACAACACAACCGGAAAAAACATTCAGTTATAAAGAGATATTCCGTACGCTCAAACTGAACACGCATCCGCTAAAGATGCTCGCCATCGACCTGATGGAAGAGATGGCTTGGGACGATTTCTTGACAAAGGTGTCTGACCATTCATACCGCCTCAACCAAATGGGACAGGTGGTGGAAGGGGTTTTTCGGCGCAAAGGAAATGGGAAAAACTCGTTCATCCCCGATGGAAGCGACAAACCCATCTTTGTTTCAGAGCGCAACTCGATGTCGGCACTCAATGGTGACCGCGTGAAAGTGTCGCTCATGGCGCGCCGTCAAAAGCACATCAAAGAAGCACAGGTCATCGAAATACTACAACGTTCGCGCGATCAGTTCGTCGGTAAACTGCGAGTTGAAAAGAACATCGCCTTCCTGGTGACACAGGAGAACTTGTTTGCCAACGACATCTTGATTCCAAGAAACAAGCTGAAGGGCGGTCAAACCAATGACAAGGTGGTGGTAAAAGTGAGCAAATGGCCCGATGAGAATCATAAAAACATCATAGGAGAGGTTATCGACGTGCTGGGAAAGACTGGTGATAACGATGCGGAGATGCACACCATCTTGGCGCAATACGGCTTGCCTTACAAGTATCCAAAGGCAGTTGAAGAGGCTGCAGAGCGAATTACCAGCGACATCACCTCGCAGGATTTGGCTGAAAGGGAAGACTTCCGGCAGGTATTCACTTGCACGATTGACCCCAAAGATGCCAAGGATTTCGACGATGCCCTGTCTATCCGTGAGGTAAGCAAGGGCATTTGGGAAGTTGGTATCCACATTGCTGACGTGACACATTATGTTACCGAGAAGTCTATCATCGACAAAGAGGCGCAGAAGCGTGCCACATCCGTGTATCTGGTAGACCGTACCATCCCGATGTTGCCCGAGCGTTTATGCAACTTCATCTGCTCCCTTCGCCCCGATGAGGAGAAACTTTGCTACAGCGTCATCGTGGAGATGGATGTCGATGGATTCATTCGGAGCCAGCGTATCGTGCATACTGTCATCAAGAGTAATCGCAGATATGCCTACGAAGAGGTGCAGCAGTTGCTTGAAGACAATGGTGTGGTAGATGGAACGGGGCAGCCAGCACCGGCTCCACACAAGGGTGGATATAAGGGAGAGCATGCTAAGGAGCTGATTATGCTGGACACCTTGGCCAAGAAGTTGCGCGAGGAACGCTTCAAGAACGGTGCGGTGAAGTTTGATTCTGAAGAACTTCATTTCGATGTTGATGAGAAGGGGAAGCCCGTTCGCTGCTATTTTAAACGTTCAAAAGATGCCAACAAGCTGATTGAAGAGTTCATGTTGCTGGCCAACCGTACCGTGGCTGAGAGCGTGGGTAAGGTGAAAAAGAGTGCCAAAGCCAAGACTTTGCCTTACCGTGTACATGACAATCCCGACCCACAGAAGCTGGAGAACCTGAAAGATTTTATCGTAAAATTCGGCTATAAGATGAAAACGGCAGGGACAAAGGGACAAACTGCCCGCAGTCTTAATCGTCTGATGGAAGCCGTTGACGGCACAGATGAGCAGAAACTCATACAGACCGTTGCCCTCAGAGCGATGATGAAGGCGAAGTACACCATTTATAATATTGGCCATTTTGGCTTGGCTTTCGACTATTACACACACTTCACATCGCCCATCCGGCGTTATCCAGACATGATGGTTCACCGACTGTTGACACGATATGCAAAGGGTGGCCGCAGCGCCAACAAGGACTATTACGAGCGTTTGTGCGAACATAGTTCTGACATGGAGCAGGTAGCTGCCAATGCCGAACGTGACTCCATCAAGTACAAGATGGTGGAATTCATGGGTGAGCATATCGGTGAAGAGTTTGATGCGCACATCAGTGGCATCCAAAGCTATGGCATCTATTGCGAAATCGACGAGAATCATTGCGAGGGAATGGTACCCATGCACGATTTGGATGACGATTATTACGACTTTGATGAGAAGAACTATTGTCTCGTTGGCCGTCGACACCATCACAAATACCAGCTGGGAGATCCTATCAGGATTAAGGTGGCACAGGCCAACTTGGAGAAGAGACAACTCGACTTCACACTGGTGGACTAATCATTTTTCCATCAAATCGAAGAAAAGAGTAGACTTATCAATTTTGTTTAACTAATTTAATCATGATATGAATCTCACCAATAAAGTACCAATGCAGTTGCTTGCATGGTTGCTGTGCCTTATCTTGGTCTCGCCAACTCATGTAGATGCGAAGAACATCAAGGTCATCCAGACCAACATACCCAAGCGTCCTGCTGGACAAAAGGATGTGCTGCAGCTCACTACACCTAAGTTGCAAACGGTTCGCGTGGGCTTTGTTGGGTTGGGAATGCGCGGAATCGGTGCCGTAGAACGATGGAGCCAAATCCCTGGAACGGACATCGTGGCACTCTGTGACGTAGAGGCCGACCGCGTAGAGTTTAGTCAGAAGAGGCTTGATAAGCACGGACGACACCGGGCTGTGGCCTACAGTGGCAGTATAGATGCATACAAGAAGATGTGCGAACGCAAGGACATTGACATCATCTACATCGCAACCGACTGGGTTCATCATGTGCCGATAGCACTTTATGCCATGAACCATGGGAAGCATGTGGCCATTGAGGTGCCTGCTGCTACCAATTTGAATGAGATTTGGGCATTGATCAATACAGCTGAGCGCACACGCAAGCATTGCATGATGTTGGAGAACTGCGTGTACGACTTCTTTGAATTGTCCACCCTCAACATGGCACAACAAGGTCTCTTCGGTGAGGTTTTACATGTAGAAGGTGCCTATATCCACAACTTAGAGGACTTTTGGGGCGAATATTGGCACAACTGGCGACTTGATTTCAATCGTAAGAATCGAGGTGATGTTTATCCTACCCACGGCATTGGTCCTGACTGTCAGGTGCTGAACATCCATCGTGGTGATCGCATGGAATATCTCGTTGCCATGGATACCAAAGCGACCATTGGTCCTAAGCTCGTTGAAAAGCAGACCGGAAAGCCATGTAATGACTTCCAAAACGGTGACCAAACCTCGACGTTGATTCGCACTGTTAAGGGAAAGACCATGCTCATCCAGCACAATGTGATGACACCACGTCCATACAACCGGATGTATCAGGTGGTTGGAACCGATGGCTATGCCAGCAAATATCCTGTTGGCGAACTGGCTTTCAGACCCAAACAGTTGGCTGCCAACGAGAAGATTAGTCACGAAAACCTCACGGCTCATGCTGCAGTAGCAGACAAAGTTCGTGACGAGTTGCTGCAACAATACACACCACAGTTTGTCAAAGATCTTCAAGAGAAGGCTAAGAAGGTGGGTGGACACGGTGGTATGGACTACATCATGGACTATCGTTTGGTTTATTGTCTGCAGAATGGACTCCCGCTCGACATGGATGTGTACGACTTAGCCGAATGGTGCTGTCTGGGAGAACTCACCAGATTGTCTATCGAAAACAATTCGGCACCTGTCGCCATACCCGACTTTACGCGTGGAGCTTGGAAGCGCATTAACGGTTTTCAATATCATTTTGCTCCATAATAACGCCTCAAAAAGCTTCGCTAAGAATTGATTTTTATAATATGGGATATATCGATAAAAGCTTGATGGAGGGCGAACGTGTTGTTTATCGTCCACGACTACACTCGGCAATTTACTGGCGTTCGGCATCGTTGGCCGTGCTTGGAATCCTCTTGTTGGTCTTTCCAACGGAGGGAACTCTTTTCCATCTTCAAATCGCAGCTTGCCTGTTGCTCGTGCTATTCGCTGTCCTGGGTTCTATATCAGCAAACGGAGGGCGGCAATATGCACTGACCAACAAGCGCATTATCGCCAAAAAAGGCATCATTGAGCGCAACTCTTTGGAGCTGATGCTCCACAAATGCGAAGGCGTGCAAATCAGACAATCTATGTTAGGGCGCATCTTCAACTACGGCACCGTCTATGTGACAACGGGAGAGGAAACCAACAGCTTCGAGTATATCCATGATCCCATCGTGTTCAGTACGAAGATTCACCAGATGATAGATACACTAAGAGCATCTGAATAATGGCACTATACATGGCATCTGTACGTTTATAGATGTTGTGCATACCACTGAATAGCGACATGAACCCATGCCCTTGGGTTGATATCCCGCTTTTTATGCGTTTCAATCAACATGTGGAAGAAAATTTGTACCTTTGTAGCCCAAAACCAAAGACAATGAAGAAGCTTTACATCGAGACATACGGATGCCAAATGAACGTGGCCGACAGCGAGGTGGTTGCATCGGTCATGCAGATGGCTGGGTATGAGATATGCGACAAGGAGGACGAGGCCGATGCCATTTTTCTGAACACCTGCAGCGTCAGAGAGAATGCGGAGAACAAGATATACAACCGACTTGACTCGCTCCACGCAGAGCGAAAGAAGGGCAGAAACCTGATATTAGGCGTGTTGGGCTGTATGGCCGAACGGGTGAAAGACGATTTGTTGGACAACCATCACACCGACTTGGTGTGTGGACCCGATTCGTATTTGAATCTTCCCGACATGATTGCGCAAGCCGAAACGGGCAACAAAGCAATCGACATTGAACTCTCGAAGACCGAAACCTATAAGGATGTGGTTCCTCAACGGCTCCTCTTAGGCAAGATAGGAGGCTTCGTAAGTATCATGAGGGGTTGCAACAACTTCTGCCACTACTGCATCGTACCCTACACAAGAGGTAGAGAAAGGTCGAGAGACGTGGAGAGTATCTTGCGTGAAGTGCGCGATTTGCGCGACAAGCACTACAAGGAAATCACGCTGCTGGGGCAAAACGTCAACTCTTATTGTTTTACCATTCCCGAACATTTGTCGGCAACAGGCGAAACAATTGCGGCAGAAACCATTGATTTTCCAAAGCTCTTGCGCCGTGTGGCCCACGAAGTTCCCGGCATACGCATTCGCTTTACCTCGTCGCATCCTAAGGACATGAGCGACGACACGCTGCGCGTGATTGCCGAAGAGCCTAATGTTTGCAAGCATATTCACCTGCCAGTGCAGAGCGGTAGCAATAAGATATTGAAGCTGATGAACCGCAAATACACCGTTGAATGGTACATGGATCGCATCAATGCCATTCGTCGCATCATTCCCGATTGCGGCATTTCTACCGACATGTTCGTGGGCTATCATGGCGAAACAGAAGAAGACCACCAACAATCTCTGGCCTTGATGCGCACCGTTGGTTACGACTCGGCCTTCATGTTCAAGTATTCCGAGCGTCCCGGCACCTATGCATCGAAGCATTTACCAGACGATGTACCCGAAGAAGAGAAGATACGGCGCCTGAACGAGATGATACATCTGCAAACAGAGCTAAGCGCCGTCTCTAACAAAAAGGACGAAGGCAAAGAGTTTGAGGTGTTAGTAGAGGGATTTAGCAAGCGTAGCAGAGAGCAACTCTGTGGCAGAACAGAGCAAAACAAGATGGTGGTGTTTGACAAAGCAAATCACCATATCGGCGAAACCGTGCGCGTTCGCATCGTCGGCAGCACGTCAGCGACGTTGTTAGGAGAGGCGCTGTAAGAAACAAAGCCTCACCCCCCGCCCCTCTCCAAAGGAGAGGGGAGTGATTAGCTTCATTCATCATCAGCAAGTTGATGGCTGACCGTGAACAAGTTGGCTGCTGCCATTGATTGAAAAAGGTGTAGAAACGCATGGGTTATGCGTGCCTACACCTTTTTTCATTTGTTATGTTTGTCAAAACGACAGCGTTATTATAGTTCGAACCCTGTCGTTTGTTTCTTTCTCTTTATTCATTATTTAAAACGACTTCACCACGATGGTACGCGTGGGAACATGACGATATTATCATGCATCGGTACTGTGTTTGCAGGATAAACAATTGTACATCTTCAAACAAAGAACCCGATTGACACTTACCTTATTTATTCAATTTCCACGTCACCCCGTCTTTGGTGTCTTTCACCTCAAATCCATTTTCAGCTAAAGCATCGCGTATCTGGTCGCTCGTAGCCCAGTCTTTCTCCGCCTTGGCCTTGGCTCTGAGTGCCAAAACCATGTCAACCACCTTGCCGTATGCCGCCTCACGCGCATCATTGTTAGTTCCATTCTCGCTCTTAAGACCAAGCAAGTCGAAGGCGAACAGCTGCATCACAGCCTTCAGTTCGGTGAGATCTTCCGCGTTGATGCTGCCTTTGTGGTCGAGCAGGGAATTGATAGCGTGGCACGCTTCAAACAAGTTACTGATGACAGTTGGTGTCTGCAAGTCATCGTTCATCGCCTCATGACACTTCTGCCGTAAAGCCACAACCAGTTGATGGGTAGCCTCATCCGAGGTGGATGCAGCCTGAATGCGTTCCAAGTCGTTAATGCCGTTCATCAAACGTTCCAAACCTTTCTCACTTGCCTGTAAGGCTTTATTGGAGAAGTCGACGGTGCTGCGGTAGTGGGCCGACAGGATGAAGAACCGAATGGTCATGGGCGAATACGCTTGCGTCAAACGATCGTGCGTGCCATGGAAGAATTGTTCGAGGGTAATGAAGTTGCCCAAACTCTTTCCCATCTTCTTTCCGTTAATGGTAATCATGTTGTTGTGCATCCAATAGCGCACCATCTGGTCGCCCTGACTGGCTACGGCTTGTGCAATCTCGCACTCGTGATGCGGGAAAACAAGATCCATTCCGCCGCCGTGAATGTCAAAGTGATTGCCCAGATACTTACGTCCCATGGCCGTACACTCACAGTGCCAACCTGGGAATCCGTCGCTCCACGGGCTGGGCCAGCGCATGATATGTTCGGGCATGGCACGCTTCCATAGTGCGAAATCCACTTGGTTGCGCTTCTCGTCTACACCATCCAACTCACGACTGTTATTGATGACGTCGTCTAAGTTGCGCCCCGACAGGATGCCGTAGCGATGGTCTTTGTTGTACTTCTCTATGTCGAAATACACCGAACCGTTGCTCTCATAGGCGTAACCATTCGCCATGATTTGTTTCACCAGCTCTTCTTGCTCAATGATGTGTCCCGTGGCATGTGGCTCAATGCTGGGACGCAGCACGTTCAGCGCATCCATGGCCGCATGATATCGGTTGGTATAAAGCTGTGCTATCTCCATCGGTTCGAGTTGCTCCAAGCGAGCCTTCTTCTCTATTTTGTCATCCCCCTCGTCGGCATCGTGTTCCAAATGCCCTACGTCCGTGATGTTACGCACATAGCGCACCTTATACCCCAGGTGCTTGAGATAACGAAAAAGGATGTCGAATGTAATGGCTGGGCGCGCATGCCCCAAGTGGGGATCACCGTAAACCGTTGGGCCACACACATACATACCCACGTTGGGGGCATGCAGTGGTTTGAAAAGTTCCTTCTTGCGGGTCAACGTATTGTAGACAAAAAGTTTTTGTTCCATAAGTCAATCGTGTTGATATCTATTTGCAAAGTTACGACATTTCAGCAAAAGGACAAAAGAGCATGAAGTAAAAAGACGAAAAAGAAAAGCCGAGGCCGTTCAACTTTGCATGCTGATGCAAACGAATCGGTAGGCAACAGCATACAAGCGGCCGTCGTTGGACGTCGCACTTTTAAATTACGCCGTACCGTTCGAGCGCGTTCTTCACGCCATCTTCGTCCACCGACGTGGTGACATAGTCGGCCACTTTCTTCAATTCCTCCACGCTATTACCCATCGCCACGCCAACGGCCGCTTGTTCGATGATGGAAATGTCATTGCCACCATCACCAAAAGCCATCGTCTCTTCCACCGAGAAGTCCAGGTGACGAGCCATGGCTTGCAGTCCCTGTCCCTTGTCGGCCCATCGTGACGTGACGTCAGTAAACTCCGGATGCCAGCGGCCGGAGAGGCATCCAGTGAGTTTCGGCATGAGTGCTTCTTCTTGCTGCGGCGTGATGAACGGGCTCATTTGCAGGATGGGTTCTTTGAGAATCTCATCGAGTGTGACGCCTTGCTCAAAGGCTTTCACTTGCAGCATGTCCTCGAAGATGCGTCGAAACTTCTCGTCCGGCTGGTAAATACACAGGTTCTTGGTACCCACCAGCACGCAGGAAAAATGTTGTCGGGTGGCTTCATCCACCATTGTTTCAACATCGTTCGCGGGGATGGCGTGCAGACAAATGTCCTCATTGTGGGCAAAACAGTAGGCTCCATTGGACGTAATGTAGCCGTCTATCAAATGTTCGATGTCGCCCAAAACGGTGATGAGCGGTGTTGGACGCCCCGTAGAGATGTATATTTCCACGCCGTTTGCCTTTGCTCTTTCCAGCGCTTCGGTGGTTGACGCGGGAATCTTATGGGTCTGAAAACTCACCAACGTACCGTCAATGTCAAAAAATAAAGCTTTTATTTGGGGTTGTTTCATCAAAAATCAATATTGAACAGTGGGAAAATAGGTCACGACACATACCTTAGTTGTAGTTCCGTGACAACCTATCTGCAAAGGTACTGCTTTCCGAAAAATATCCGAAAAACATTTCGTTAACGATCAATAATCGACCAACTTACATGATTTTTGCAAGGAAAAATGTATCTTTGCATAAGACACAACATAAGAAAAAACTATGAAACAGATTATCAGTCACCTCACCGACAACGATGCTTATACCTTCAGTTGTCAATATTACGTCCTGCAGAAGTATCCTCGCGCAGAGGTTGAGTACACGTTCTTTGATCGCAACGACACCGTTTATCCGAAGGGATTCACCGCTCTGGTGGAAGAACAATTGGGCTACATGCCACAAGTGATGATTACATCGGAGGAGATTGAGTTCATGAAGAAAAAGATGTATTACCTTCCAAAATGGTATTTCACCTTCCTTCGGGGCTACCGCTTCAATCCTCACGAGGTCACCGTGTCGCAGGATGAGCAGGGACATTTGGACATTACGGTGCGCGGCAAGTGGTATTCGGCCATCATGTGGGAGATGCCTATCCTCGCCATCGTGTCTGAGTTGATGCACAACCTGCGTGGAGAACGTGACGCATACGACCCAAAACGCGAGGCTGAGCGCACCCGACAGAAGGCGGTTGAGATTCTCAAGAATGGCCTGGTGCTGGGCGATATGGGCACGCGGCGGCGCTTTTCGTTCGATCATCACGACATGGTGTTGCGTGTGATGAAAGAGGTGTACGAGCAAGGTGGTTACGATGACGACGACGGACACCACCGCTGGTCGGGCAGATTCACGGGAACCAGCAATGTTTACCTGGCCATGAAGCACCATCTCACGCCAATTGGCACCATGAGCCATCAGCTCATCCAGTTTGAAGAGAACGTCAGTGGTGTCTTTGAGTGCAACTTCAACGTGATGAAAAAGTTCAGTGACGTGTACGATGGCGATAATGGCATCTATCTGTACGACTGCTTCGGCGACAAAGTGTTCTTCAATAATCTGTCCAAGCGCATGGCCATGATGTTCGTAGGACTGCGCGTAGACAGTGGCGATGAGAATGAACAGACCGACAAAATCATTGAGAAATACGAGAGTTTGGGCATCAATCCGGCGACCAAACAGGTGGTGTACAGCAACGGACTGGACATTGAGAAAGCCATCCGGATACACAAATATGTCGATGGACGCATGCAAGACAGCTATGGCGTGGGCACCTTTCTGACCTGTGACGTAGCGAATGCCGAACCCATGAACATCGTCGTGAAACTCACGCGCAGTCGAATCACGGAGAAACGCGAATGGCACGATTGCGTTAAGCTGTCGTGCGACAAGGGCAAAACCACGGGGGATGCTGAAAAATGCGCCTATCTCTTGCGGCAGATAGGGTAGCTTTTCTGGCCTGACGAATAAAGAACCCTATATAAAACGAGGTGTGTCAAATTGCTGATGCACCTTTTTTGTTTTGCGGCAGATGACAACTGACACCAGCAATACTGGTTCACTTGAGAAACCCAGCAGGTAAACCTCAAACAACTGGCTATCAAAAGATTATAACAAAGAAACAAGTTTGTCAAAGACATGAGAAAACATGAGTGTCCAATCTCATTGAGTTTGGCCGCTAAAGTCAATGGGTTTGAGCTCCAATGTCAATGGGTTTGGCCGGCAAAGTCAATGGGTTTAGACAGCTGAGGAATATCAAAGGTTCCTACGTTTGAAATCAACAACGAAATAAACAGAAAACACGAAAATGAGTGTGTGATATAAAGAAGCCAAAGAACGTAAACGTTCTGACGAAAAGAACGAAATGGAATGAGTTGCACCCTCTCTTTAAATCTTTTATGAAGAGCGAAAGACTGCAACAGTGTTTTTCGTTTCTTTAGATAGAACGGGACGTTCTTCCGTATAATGTCTTTTGCGGCAGCATCTTTTGTTTCTTTCGGGTTTTTCGTTGTTTAAAATGAGATGTTACGATGCTTCTCTATTGGTAAACAAGATGTTACATTTATTATATTTGCATTTTTTGTTACATATCAAATCTAAGGACGACAGATTTGTTTACACCGAGTTTTATATTTAAATGGAAGAGCCGTGGCGCAAGAAGTCGTTTTTTATCCGAACAAACCGATTATTCGGAAAAATTGTCTAATTTTGCAGCGTAATTACAATTTTTCAATGAGCATTCTGATCACTGGTGCATCGGGTTTTGTCGGCAGTCATCTTGTTGACGAAGCCTTACAACGGGGTATGGAGGTTTGGGCGGCTGTCAGGCCATCCAGTTCACGTCGATACCTCCAGGATGAGCGCATTCACTTCATCGAGTTGGACTTTTCGTCGGAAGAGAGATTGGTTCAACAGCTCGAGGGGCACGCTTTCGACTATGTCGTTCATGCCGCTGGCGTCACCAAATGTGTTCATCCGGACGATTTTCACCGTGTCAACACCGAAGGTACCCAGCACTTGGTGAATGCTATTCTGAAGCTGAAGATGCCCATCAAGCGGTTCATCTACATCAGTACGTTGGGTGTGTTTGGTGCCATCAGGGAACAGAAACCGTTTACCGAAATCAACGAACACGATACTCCCCTACCCAATACGGCGTATGGCAAAAGTAAACTGGAGGCCGAACGCTACCTCGATGCCATTGGAAACGACTTTCCATACATCATTCTTCGGCCGACAGGCATCTACGGTCCACGCGAAAAAGATTATTTCCTGATGGTTAAAAGCATTGCGGGCCATCTGGATTTCGCAGCCGGATATAGTCGGCAGGATATCACCTTCGTGTACATTCTCGATGTGGTTCAGGCCGTATTTCTGGCCATCGACCGCGGCATGAGCGGTCGCAAATACTTCCTCACCGATGGAGGCGTATACCAATCAGACACTTTCAGCGACCTCATTCGCCAAGAGTTGGGCAATCCCTGGTGCGTGCGCCTGAAAGCACCGCTGTGGCTCTTGCGCATTATCACGGCGTGCGGTGAACTCGTAGGCAGACAGACGGGAAAGCCCATTGCGCTGAACAACGATAAATACAACATTCTACGGCAACGAAACTGGCGCTGCAACATCGAGCCAACCATGGACGAGCTGGGGTATCATCCACACTACAAATTGGAACAAGGTGTGAAAGAAACCGTTAAATGGTATTGCGAAAATCACTGGCTTTCCCGCAAAGCAGCTCCTAAAAACTAACGAACTCATTCTGATGAAATATTTCTTTTCTGAACTATTCTCCATCGAGAAGAAACCCAAGCGCGGGCTCTTACCCATTGAGTGGGCCATGTTTGCTTACATGGGGTTCACCTTTTTGATGATATTTTTCACCTACACCAAGCTGGTCAACCCGCATTCGATGATTATCGGGCGCATACAAGTGGCCGCCATGACATTGGCTTTGTGGGGAGTGTACCGTCTGCTGCCTTGCCGCCTGACCCTCTCCGCCCGCATCTTCGCACAGATGGGACTGCTGGCATGGTGGTATCCAGACACCTACGAGTTGAACCGGGTGCTGCCCAATCTTGACCATATTTTCGCCAGTTGCGAGCAAGCCATCTTTGGTATGCAGCCGGCATTGGTCTTTTCCCAGGCGTTTTCGTCGCCCATTTTCAGCGAGCTGATTGATCTTGGCTATGCCTCTTACTATCCAATGATAGCCCTCACCGCTCTTTATTACTTTGTGTGCCGACAGAAAGAATTTCAGCGTTGCACCTGGGTCCTCGTCGCATCATTTTTCGCTTACTATGCCATTTATGATTTATTGCCCGTCGTTGGACCCACGTTTTACTTCAAGGCCATCGGACTGGAGAATGCGGCGAAAGGAATATTCCCAAGCGTGAACGACTATTTCAACTATCATCAAGAATGTTTGGTTAGTCCTGGTTATCAAGAAGGACTGTTCTATCACTTGGTGGAGGATGCCAAAGCGGCTGGCGAACGACCCACGGCAGCCTTTCCCAGTTCACACGTAGGCATCGCCACGGTATGCATGTTGTTGATTGGACATGCGCGTAACCGCAAGTTATTCTGTCTATTGGTGCCCTTCTATGTGTTTCTTTGCCTCGCCACGGTGTACATCCAAGCCCACTATGTGATAGACGCCATTGCTGGATTCATATCCGGCGTTGCCTTTTACTTTCTTTTCATGTTCTTGGGAAAGAAAGTAAAGTGACGAATAGAACCCTACAAAATAAGCATAAAAGGCGAAGAGGCAAGGTGCGAACAATATCGCACACCTTGCCTCTTCGCATATAGATTAAGGCAGTATTGCCTTAGTAGGTGATGATTCCCAGCCAGCGCAACACGTCATTGAGGTTGGCCACTACCATCAAAAGCAGCAAGATACCAATGCCGATATATTCGGCACGTATCATGAAAGTTTCACTGGGTTTGCGGCGAGTAATCATTTCGTACAGCAGGAAGAGCACGTGTCCACCATCCAACGCGGGGATGGGAAGAATGTTCATAAAAGCCAGAATAATGCTGAGGAAGGCCGTCATGAGCCAGAACATGTGCCAATCCCATACGGGAGGGAACAGACTTCCGATAGCACCGAAACCTCCTAACGACTTGGCACCATCAGCGGTAAACACATATTTCATATCGCCTACATAGCCTGCCAGCACATGCCAACCGTATTTGGCACCAGCCGGGAAGCTCTCGAAGAAGCCGTATTCTTTCTTGGTGGGTTGATAATACGAGTAAATGCTCGTCATACCCACGCCCAAGAGCAAATCTTTGCTCAGCATAACCTGCGCCGTATCGGCTTTCGAGGCACCCGGATGCATGAACGCGATGGATGCCGTTCGAATCTTCATGCTGTCTTGCGGGGTCTTGGCAGCCATGAGTTGATCGCTCAACACGCCTACCTCGTCTTGGAAAGCGTTCCAAGAATCAACTGGCTTACCATTGATGGCAACGATGCGATCACCCTTTTTGACACCGACTTTAGCCGCTGCTCCATCGGGCATGACACTGTCTACATCGGCCAACACAAACGGTGTGACGAAGCGAGGGGTACTCTTCAGCATGGACAACAGGTTCAGGTCACCGGGCAGCTTGATGCTCATGTGCTTCCCGTTGCGCATGATGTCCACCCGTTTGGCGGTAGACAAGTCACGATAAACATCGGCGTTGAAGTCCTTGAACGCACCTTGATCGGTACCCACAAGGATGTCATGGTCTTGAAATCCATACGACTTGGCTTCTTGATTGAAACGCATTCCGTGGGTCATGTCCTTGACCTGCACATACGATTCGCCCCAATAAAACAACACCATGGAATAGATAAAAAGAGCCAAGAGAAAGTTGACGGTTACGCCACCAATCATGATGAGCAGGCGTTGCCATGCGGGTTTGGAACGAAATTCCCACGGTTCGGCCGGCTTTTTCATCTGTTCGGTATCGAAACTCTCGTCTATCATACCCGCTATCTTACAATAGCCGCCCAACGGAAGCCATCCCATTCCATAGGTAGTGTCGCTATGTTTGGGTTTGAAACTGAATAAATGGCCCTTCCACTTGCCGATGCCGACATCGAAAAAGACAAAGAACTTTTCAACTCTTACACCGAAGAGCTTGGCAAAAAACATGTGTCCGCCTTCGTGCAAGAGGACCAATAAGGAGATTGCCAGTACGAACTGAAGCAATCTGATTAAGAATATTTCCATTTCTATTTGATGAGTTTTCGGAGCCGAAAGGGACTTGTTTGTGAGCACAAGCACCCTGGTATCTCCATGATCATTTTGTAATTAATTCGTTAGCCATGCGTCGAGCCATCGCATCTGTCTCGACATAGGTTTCAAAGGTGGGTGCCGCATCGAAGGCAACACGCTCCATGGTTTTCTCTATGACGTCAGCCATGTCCAGATAAGTACACTGTCCTTGGCGGAAAGCCTCATTCACCACCTCATTGGCAGCATTCACCACGCAGGGCATGTTGCCACCCTGTCGGATGGATTCATAGGCCAATGCCAGGCATTTGAACTTCTTGAAGTCGGGCTCAAAGAATTCTAAGGGCTGCTTGAACATGTCCAAGCGAGTGCCATCCAGATGCAATCGTTTGGGAAACGAGAAAGCATATTGTATCGGCAGACGCATGTCTGGCACGCCGAGTTGCGCCTTGACACCACCATCTACGAACTGAACGGCACTGTGGACGATGCTCTGTGGATGAATAAGTACCTGAATTTTTTCGGCTGGAACGCCGAAGAGCCACTTGGCTTCGATGACCTCGAAACCCTTGTTCATCATCGTTGCCGAGTCAATCGTAATCTTGGCACCCATCTCCCACGTTGGATGTTTGAGCGCATCAGCAGCAGTAACGTCCTTCATCTGCTCCAGGGTGAACGTGCGGAAAGGCCCCCCACTGGCCGTCAGCAATATCTTTTCAATCTCATTGTCATCTTCTCCGACAAGAGATTGGAAGATGGCACTGTGCTCAGAATCAACGGGTAGGATAGGTACATGATACTGTTGAGACAACTTGCAAATCAGTTCACCCGCCACGACAAGCGTCTCTTTGTTGGCCAAACACACTTTTTTATGCGCCTTGATGGCTTGAATGGTTGGCGAAAGACCTGCGAATCCAACCAGTGCCGTAAGCACCATTTCTATCGGTTCGGCCTGTACAATTTCATCAAGGGCCGCCTTGCCCGCATAAACTTTCACCTCAGGACAGTCATCCAACAACCGACAGAGCGGCTCATACATACTTTCGTTGGCGATAACCACCGCAGCTGGCTTGAACTTTCGGGCTTGCGAAGCCAGTTCTCCATACCGGTTGTTGGCGGTGAGGCAATAGACTTCATACAGGTCGGCATGCTGCTCGATGACATCAAGCGCTTGTGTACCGATGCTACCTGTTGAGCCTAATATACATATTTGTTTCTTCATTGATCGTTATGAAAAGGTGCCAAGCGGCTTTACTTGTCTGATAAGTCGAGCAAGCCGTCGGGCAATAGTATCGTTATTTCTTTGTTTTGTACATCTATTTGCCGTATCAGGTCCTCGTTGGCGGGAATCAATGCGCCGTCTTCCAGTTCAAACAGGACGTTTTCCGTGCTGTCATCTACTGAATTGATGATGCCAATCAGCTGACCAGTTTGCGCATCTTTCAAGGCGAACCCTATGATTTGCGCCCAAGAGAGATGGGCATCATCAGCCTCAGCAACTACCCTTGGGAAGAAAACCTCGCAGCCTGTCAACTGACGAGCCTTGTCCTGCGTATCAACATCACAAAACTTAACCAAGACTGTTTCATCACTTCTGAAGCGATATTCCTCTAAGAAGAAAGGCACAAGGATGCCATCAACCTTCAAAATGAGATAGGAACTCTCCGTACGATCGAACACATCGTCGGTGAAATGAAATGACAACTCGCCTTTAACACCATGCGGTTTGCCAATCTTGCCTATGCGGTAAACATCTTCTTCCTTAATCATCGACACGCTTGATATGTGCGCCCAACGCATTGAGACGAGCCTCTATGTCCTCGTACCCTCTATCTATCTGGGCGATGTTTTCTATTCTGCTGGTACCTTCTGCACTCAATGCCGCAATCAACAGTGCAATACCGGCGCGGATGTCGGGACTGGTCATGCGGCCGGCACGCAGCCTAAATTGGCGATCATGTCCGATAACCACCGCGCGATGTGGGTCGCATAGGATGATTTGAGCGCGCATATCGATCAGTTTGTCCACGAAAAACAGACGGCTTTCAAACATTTTCTGATGAAAAAGCACACAACCACGCGCCTGTGTGGCCACCACCAACAGCACCGACAGCAAGTCGGGAGTAAGTCCAGGCCATGGGGCATCGCTCAAAGTCATGATGGTACCATCGATAAACGAGTCGATTTGGTAGTGCGGTTGACGGGGAATGAACAAATCGTTGCCTTCAATCTTGATTTTAATTCCCAAGCGTTTGAAGGTATCGGGGATGATTCCTAAATGCCGAACAGCCACATCTTTGATTCTCACACCATTGCCTACCATGGCTGCCATGCCGATGAACGACCCCACCTCAATCATGTCTGGCAAGACCGTGTGTTTGGCTTTGTGCAGCGACTCAACGCCAACAATGGTCAACAAGTTCGATGCGATGCCGCTGATGTTGGCTCCCATGGCATTCAACAGATGGCACAATTGCTGGATATAGGGCTCGCAAGCCGCATTGTACACGGTGGTTGTCCCCTCTGCCATCACGGCTGCCATGATAATGTTGGCCGTTCCTGTAACCGAAGCTTCATCCAAGAGCATGTAACAACCTTTGAGCTTGTTTGCGGTTTCTATATGATACACGTCACGAGTTGCGTCATGTCTAAACTTCGCTCCCAGCGCCTTGAAGCCTAAAAAGTGGGTGTCCAATCGACGACGGCCTATCTTGTCACCGCCTGGTTTGGCGATGGTACTTTTGCCAAAGCGACCCAACAAAGGTCCAATCATCAAGACAGAACCGCGCAAGGATGAGCATTTGTTTACGAAAGCGTCGCTGTCCAGATAGTCGAGATTAACCTCGTCTGCCTGGAAAACATAGTCATTCTTATTGATTCGGGTGACCTTGACGCCAATCTCTTGTATCAATTTGATCAAGTTGTTGACGTCAAGAATGTCTGGAATATTCTTGATTGTGACCGGATCGGAGGTAAGAAGCGTCGCACAAATCACCTGCAACGCCTCGTTCTTGGCACCCTGTGGCTTGATTGTTCCGCTCAGCTGATGGCCGCCTTCAATGACAAATGCCTCCATACGCCTATCGTCTCTTTTTCCTTCTATCGTTGGGACGCGCATCCATCCGGTCGAACTTGAAGGTGTCAAGGTCAAGAACAATTTTGCCGTCGGTGAACTTTTCAAGATCGAAAGCCACCTTCTCATCATCCGAGGAGCCGTGTCCCCACTGCATTAGGTTGCGTTTCATCTGGTTAGCTGTAGCGCGAGCCAACTCGTCACGTTCGTCACCAGGTCTCATGGTCTTGAGCTTTTCGAACATCTCGAACACCATGTTTCCATAGTGACGCACAGGAATTCGGTTCATAGGATATTTCAATGGTTCGGGCTTTGCATAAATCTTAGCCGCCTGCGAAACATCATAAGGATAGTCGATGTCGAGCTTAAAGTTGCTCATGATGGCAAGATGATCCCACATCTTTCGTTGTACGTCCTCATTTTCATGGCTCTGTGGAAACATTCGAGCCATGATTGCGACAATGGTTTCGGCACAACGCTGACGCTCATCCTTATCGGTGAGCGATACAGCATGGTCTACCATGTTCTGCACTTCCCGGCCATACTCTGGCAAGATGAGTTTCTCGCGCTGGGTATTATAATCTAATCCTTCAATATCCATAGTTCAATTTATTTATCAACTAAAAGCCTCGTCGCAGCGAGCCCCATGCTCTTAAAGCAACTTCTTGGGCGATTTGGCCACAAAGTCCTTCAAATAGAACGGCACGAAATAGGCCACATCCTCGAACTGTTCGTTCATCATGCGCTTCTCCGCCAATGGGAACATGTTCTTAGCCAAGGGCTCTACGCCTCTGATAAGGTGAGCGTTAGGGTGGTTGATGGCCCCCAAACACTTCTCCGCACCATTCCCAAAGAAATATACGGGATGCTCATCCAAATAGGATTTATACGTTTCGTGATCCACTACGTCGGCTTGTATCGGGCGAATCTCTTTCAAAGAACGGTCGAAAAGCTGCGCATAAACCTCCATTCTACGGGCATCCAGCATGGGACACAGCAACGCATCTTCCTCTTGTATCTGCTCGCTCAACAACACGGGGACGCACAACAGCTCGAGCGTTGGAACGGAAATCAACTTGACCGAACGTCCATAGCAAACGCCTTTGGCCATCGATACGCCAATTCGCAGCCCGGTATACGAACCCGGTCCGCAACTCACTGCTACGCCATCGAGCGGAATCAAATGACTGTCTACGAACGACAGCGCCTCGTCTACATACACACCCAACTTCACGGCATGATTGGGACCGCTGTGATCTTCTCTCTCAAAGATGCATGCTCCATCTTGGCTTACGGCCACGGAACACACGTCAGTACTCGTTTCTATGCTTAAAATACACGACATATATATCGTAAATATCACCTAAATAAAATGCAAATTTACGCTTTTTTCCTGCAAAATGATTACTTTTGCATAAATTTAACGTGTTGAAATTATGATACAATCGATGACTGGTTACGGAAAGGCAACCACAATCTACAAGGAAAAGAAAATCAATGTCGAAATCAAATCACTCAACAGCAAGTCGCTTGATCTCTCTACACGTATCGCCCCATTGTACCGAGAGAAAGAATTAGAGATTCGCCAACAAGTCGCTCAGGCGTTGGAGCGGGGCAAGATAGACTTCTCCATCTGGATAGAAAAAGACGCATCAACCGACCTTTCTCCCATCAACAGCGAGGTTGTTGAGAATTATTACAAGCAAATCAAACAAATAGCAGCCACGACCGGACTGCCCGAACCACAAGATTGGTTCCGCACCTTACTCTCTCTTCCCGACGTGACCATCAAGACCGAGACCGAAGTGCTTGATGATGAAGAATGGACTGTCGCACAAAAGACCATCACGGAGGCTCTCAATCAACTCATTGACTTTCGCAAACAAGAAGGTGCCGCACTGCAAAAGAAGTTCACGGAGAAGCTGGACAACATCACCAAACTACTGAATGAGATTGAACCGTACGAGAAGTTGCGCGTTGAAAAGATACGCGCTCGCATCGTTGACGGCCTCTCCCAGATACCTGATGTTGAGTATGACAAGAATCGTCTGGAGCAAGAATTGATTTATTACATTGAGAAACTCGACATCAGCGAGGAGAAACAGCGGCTGGCTAATCACCTGAAATACTTCCGCACCACCATGAACGAGAACGAACCCGTTGGAAAGAAACTGGGCTTCATCGCACAAGAGATGGGCCGAGAAATCAACACAACGGGGTCGAAAAGCAATCTCGCGGAGTTGCAGAACATCGTGGTGAAGATGAAAGACGAGCTGGAACAAATCAAAGAACAAGTGTTCAATGCGCTGTAAACCATGGGAAAGGGGAGCCTCCCCCAACCCCTCCGAAGGAGGGGAGCTGTACAACAAAGAGGAAGGAAATATTGGTAATTGTCACGCTACGCAAACATAAAGGAGCTACACTGTTTGTATTTTGGGATAGGAGGAAAGGCTATTTTCATGGTGTTGGCAGACACACAAAACGTACTAAAGCAAATAAGACAAGTCATGAATCATCTAAACGAACAAAACAAACAGCAAACCGTACAGAATACGACGTCCACGGATAATGCTCCCCTCCTTCGGAGGGGCGGGGGGAGGCTCTCAACCCATCTCATCATCTTCTCTGCCCCTTCGGGTAGTGGCAAGAGCACTATCGTGAACTGGCTCATGGAAGAGCATCCCGAACTAAAACTGGCTTTCTCCATCTCCTGTACCAGTCGTAAACCAAGAGGTACAGAACGAGATGGTGTGGAATACTTCTTCGTCAGTCCTCAGGAGTTTCGTGAACGTATTGACAACGATGAGTTTTTGGAGTACGAGGAGGTATATGAAGACCGCTTTTACGGCACTTTGAAAGCACAAGTGGACAAACAGTTGGCTGCTGGGCAAAACGTTGTGTTCGACGTGGATGTCAAAGGTGGTATCAATATCAAACGGTTTTATGGCGAAAGGGCCTTGAGCATCTTCATACAGCCACCCTCGGTAGATGAGCTTCGCCGTCGGTTAGAAGGGCGTGCCACCGACGCTCAGAGTGTCA
This sequence comes from uncultured Prevotella sp., assembly GCA_934120735.1. Lineage (GTDB taxonomy): Bacteria > Bacteroidota > Bacteroidia > Bacteroidales > Bacteroidaceae > Prevotella. The sequence goes on along the minus strand of CAKOVA010000018.1, from coordinate 2,676 downwards.
TAGAAGACCGATTGGCCAAGGCTTCCTACGAGCTGTCGTTCGCATCTCAATTTGACAAAATCGTGATCAATGACGATTTGGCAAAGGCGAAACAGGAAACATTGGAGGTCATCCGCTCATTTTTGGAAGAAGAGAAAGCGTGAAATCACCCGACACGATGAAACAAGTAGGCATCTACGGTGGGTCTTTCAATCCCATACACAACGGACACATCCAGTTGGCAAAGCATATTCTCAGGCTCACCACCTTGGATGAGATATGGTTCATGGTGTCTCCTCAAAACCCTTTGAAGCCCCAAAACGAATTGCTTGATGACAATTTGCGCTTGGAAATGACACGAACGGCCCTGCAGAACGAGCCGAAACTCATCGCCTACGATACCGAATTTCACCTGTCCAAACCATCATACACCTGGAACACGCTGCGACATTTATCCTCCGAGCATCCCGAAGTATCATTCACACTCATCATCGGAGCCGACAACTGGCTGGTATTCAATCAGTGGGCACACCATGAAGATATCCTGCGAAATTACGAGATTATCATCTATCCTCGCCTCAACGCTCCCATCAACAAACAAAGTTTGCCCCACAGCACCCACCTGTTGGACACGCCTCTCTACAACATCAGCAGTACCGAAGTGCGCCGACGCATCCAGCAAGGCGAAAATGTAAACCAACTGATTCCACCAGAAATCATTCCACTTGCCACTCGGTATTACCCGCATCCATGAACGTATGTCGGGTTGGAGATACGCTACATGAAAGGATTATAAAAGCTGATTTTTCTTTACAAAGTGCCGCTCATAATTTTCGTGTAAACAACCAACGACAAAGTTGGTCGCAAATACGCAAATTATGAGTAACTTTTATAATCCGTTGACATTGTGTGCGTTATACTCAAATCGTCTTTTTTCGTTCATAATTTTTTCTTTTTTGGCGACAAGAGCATTGAGATTAGCCTCCAATTTGTATGCTTTCATGCTGCAATAGCATGTGAATAACACCTCTAATGCATGTTTTCAAGACCGCAAAGTCAATGCTCTAACATTGAAAGCCGCTTATTATGGTCAAATAATCTCCTCGCTTGCAGCCTGTTTGCCTATTGATTTTTTCTATTTTGAAGATTTTCAATGGTCGTTTTTTGGTAAAACAATAAGACAGAAACAATAAATTCTTTTACCAAAATTGATATGAAAAAGACGATGCAGCACCTTCATTAAAGTGGCATTGTTGTGATAACAAATGACGAAAAATGAAGCGAATGAAAACAAGCGATACGATTCATTTCATTCATTAGAATTGTGGTTGAAACAATAGAACAAAGATTGTTTTCCATCATCAACAACCTTTCTCTTCTATGAAAGAGCCGCGTGCTTATTCACATTCGCTTCATTAATCGATAAGTTTATTGCAACTTAAAAGTGATGGGAAGTGTGTATTGAACCCGCACAGGCTTGCCTTTTTCATATCCAGGCTTCCATTTCTTTTGCAACTTTGCCACTCTGAGGGCTTCCGCATCTAACGATGGGTCAATAGATCTGACAATCTTATAGTCTGACAACGATCCATCTTTTTCTACAACAAAACTCACGATGACGCGCCCTTCTATTTTCTTTTTCTGCGCCTCTACGGGATATTTCATGTTTGTTCCCAAAAAGTTCATTAAAGCTGGTATGCCCCCTTCGTACTGAGGCATCACTGATGATACTGAATACACTTTATCGTCATTATCTTTTACGGTGCCACCTTTCTTCTGTGTTTTAACAGGTGCCGACTTCTTTTTGGGTTTTTGAGGTTGCGTCTGCCGCAAAACTTTCACGGCATCTTTCTTCACAATAGTGGGTTGTTCACTGATAGAGCGTGCGATACTCTCTATGTTGCTCGCTGCGAGGAGTGCGGCTACGAGCGGAAGGAAAAACAAGTATTTGACCTTTCCTACGGGTTTTGTTCTGCGTTTGTTCATCATCTTGATTCTTTTTTTTAAGGGTAAAACATTGAAGTTATTTGAAATTGTAGCTACATTCTTTTGATACGACAATCCTAAGAGGTGGTACTGGTAGGTTTTAGAGTTGATCCCATTTGCCACCACCCGATGATCTGCCAAATATTCGATGTTCATTCTCACCTCTCGTCTTAACAACCATGCGAAAGGATTCATCCAACATACGATGGTAAAGAGTTCGGAACAAATGACATCTATCGAATGCCATTGTTTGGCATGTGTCTGCTCGTGCACCAATATCTCGTGCAGTTGAACAGATGTTTGTGCATCGGGATTCACAAAGATCCATTGGAAAAAGGAGAATGGACTGCCTTTGCCCTTGATGATATTTACCTTGCAACCGTCTATCTCGCGCGTCTTGGTGCGGATAATCATGGCCACAATCATGCCTACTTGCACCAACATCCGAAGCAAGAGTACCACTACCCCACCTATATATATCCATTGCGCCACGTTCATCCAAGTCAACTCGGTCGTCTCTGCTCCAACAGTGAGCTCAGGAAGCACTACTTGTCGGTACGTTAATGCCATTCCTTGAGAGGTTTCAGCGGTCATGAGCCAATTGGTTGTTGGCATCAATGGAACCAAAAAGGCAATGGCATAAATGCCTAACAAAAGACCTCTTCTCCAGCCAAAGAACGTGTCTTTGGCACAAAACATCTGATAAAAGCC
>CAKOVA010000017.1 GCA_934120735.1 uncultured Prevotella sp. | reverse complement strand
TTCATCTTGAAAACGATGACTTTGTCACCTTTCACAAGAGGGTTCACAACTTCTACTACTACTTTTGCACCTTCTACAGTAGGTGTGCCGACAGTGATAGCTCCTTCATTGTCTACCAGGAGTACCTTGTCAAACTCAACAGTTTTTCCACTCTCAACATCTTTGATGTGGTGAACAAAAAGCTTTTTTCCTTGTTCAACTTTAAACTGCTGACCGTTAATTTCTACGATTGCGTACATTATTATTTTTAATAAACGGTTTTCTTCCGCAAGGCGACTGATACTTATCAGTACTTATTCTGGCCTTAACGGACTAAATCAGCTGCAAAGGTACTCATTTTTCATTGTAATCTGATGAAATGGGAGAACTAAACACTAATTTTAAGAGAGATTAACACAAGAACAGGCCTGATTCACTTTAACTTTTTTCTCAGTCGTCTGTGATTTATCTAGTGAACCTTTTGTATTTACCATAATAACGGTTATATATAAAGTTGCATATAAAATAACCTTATCTTGAAAGTGTTAGTTTTCTTCCTTCGCCAAATATTTTGTTCCAGTGCGAGTGACAAGTTCCCTTGCAAATGATTTTGGAAAACCGGGACGTTTGACTTTAGCTCCGAGACCTGTCTTTGTTTTTAAGAATCGACCGTTTCTTTCTGGCTTTATTGTCATGTCGTTGTATTTCACAATCAAATGTATTGCAAGTTGCTTCCATCGCCCAAGCATCTCTTGAGCCTTTTTGTTGGAATAATCATTAAGATAATTAATTGCATCAAGTTTGTTGGAGCTATATCGTCTTTGAGCTTCAGCTTCAATTTCTTGTTGATTGTTAAAATACGATGATTCCAAAGAATCACGGACTGTTTGAAGGTCTCCAAACATCTGATAATATCGCGGATAAACCATGTTGCTAACCCAGTTACAAACCCAAAACGCATTTTTATCTGAGAATGTAACAGCATCTGCACCTGGCGTGTTGTAACACTCTGGTTGCGTTGTATTTCCACAATATATAGGAGTATATGCAACCATGTTCCCATCATCATTGCCAAACCAAAGAAGTCCGCCGATTTCACGTGGCAACCAGTCTCTCATCTGGCTGACATAGGAAAATGCAGATTGTTGAGTAGACGTAGGACGCTCATTAAAATACTGTTTGTCACCAACTTTATACATCAACGGTGTGGGCCGGTATGGCATTTGCCAAATTCCACCGCCAATGTCAACGCTGTCCAAAGCCAGCGGTGTACCTTCGTAATGATCACGCATGCATGTTTGGATATCTTGCACGCTCACTTTCTTCTTCGGATAAATCCACAGAGGCATGTCTTCTGCATTTGGATCTTTGCCCAATGCCCATGGCAAATAGCGAGTCATATCTTGGAAATGATTGAAGAAACTCCATACGCGAGCATCACAGAACCTTCTACCAGAAAAATCAGGTTTCGCATAAACATCCTTCCACGAAAAGTCTGCGTCTTTACCTGAATACCAACCTTTTTCCCTTGCAAATTTAACAACGTCTTTCGCATACATGACGTTCTTCTTGTCCTTCATGTTGAACTTCGAGATGCGACTTTGGTTTGCATGTCCACATATAGCGTCATCAGGAATACGCATGGCCACCCATACGGTGCCTTTACTACCAGGTCCCTTCCCCATCATTTCCATGATCCAAGCTTCATTGGGATCACAAATGGTAAAAGTCTCACCTTCACTGTTGTATCCATATTGGTTGGTCAAAGTAGTCATCACCTTGATTGCTTCCCGCGCTGTTTTTGACCGTTGCAACGCGATGTATATCAGTGAACCATAGTCGATTATGCCAGTTGAGTCAACCATTTCTTCCCTTCCGCCATAAGTTGTTTCTCCAATTGTCACTTGGTATTCATTGATGTTGCCAATGACGTTATAGGTTTCAGCTGCTTCTGGAATTTGGCCATGATACTCGTTATTATCCCAATCGTAGATATCACGCATCGTGCCAGGTTGATGTTTACCTGCGGGGAAATGGCACAAGCCAATAAACAACCCATAATCATCTGCGTTGTAAGAACAGATAACTGAGCCATCTGCAGAAGCCTTCTTTCCCACAATAAAGTTCGTGCAGGCCAAGACGTTCTGCAGGTTGAGGACAAGTGCACAAACCGTCATGAAAATTACTTTGGTACATAGCGAATTAACGTTATGCTCATTCTTGGAAAAAATAAATCTCATCATAATCATATAAGGTATAATAGTGTTTATAAAAAAGCCTATCTTATTGCAGCTGATGCTGGTACTTTTTCATCGACATTTTGCATTCTTTGTGATGATGCCGATGTTTGAACCGCTGATTTCAGCGAATCATTTCCGCCTTTGTGTCTCGCTTCAGAAGCAGTAGAGTCAGCAGGTGCTTCTCCTGTGCGCTTCGGTTTGGGCGCATGGATTCTAATCAAACTGATGTTTGAGATTATCATCAGCTTAAACGTTGTGCTATACGCATCAGACGAATTTCCTTTATTAAGTATGAAATATCCCTTGATTTCCTTAATACCGACGTGATTGTTATCTGATATTTGAAGTGTATAATGATTTGGTGTCGATACATATACGTTTTGTGAACTGACGCTGTCATTGTTGAACTTAACGGCTAACATCGCTATAGCTTCTCGCGAGCCATCTTGATAAATAAACTGTGTATCAAAGTTCAGCCACAAATTGTCACCAGCCTTATAGGTCGTATCCGTCTTCAACGTGAAGGAACTCAGATTAAAAGGTCTGTAAGGAGAAAACACAATCGAGCGTTCTCCCGTCCAAACATTGGTTGTATCCCCATTCGCCGAATTCAAGCTATATTGATTAATCTCACTTGCAGATGCACCCAGTGCCAGTGCTTCCTTGCTCAGCCTTGTTGAGAGAGATTCATATATTTTCTGTAACAATCTTGTGTGCCTTGTGTAGTAAACCATCGAACTGTCAAACTCAGCTTCTGACACACCATTCTTTTTCAGTACAGCGGTTTTGTAGGCAATCATGGTAGCTGCTTCGCCGCTATTCGATTGATACATGGCATCGGCAATGTGGTAATCGTACAAGATGTCTTCCATTTTGTCTGGCTGGATGTAACGGTCAGGCACCGAGGGAGTGCACGACACCATTGCCAGCAAGAAGAAAGCAAAGAGTAAATAATATTTTGACGATTGATCACTCATGCGATTCCTCATTTTGGTCCTCTCCCTTCATGGTAGCTCCAATGAGCTCCAATTCTTTCCGGTAGAAAAGCAGCAAAAGAACTACGCCAACGCTGATGCATGCATCTGCGAAATTGAATATAGGTGAGAAGAAGATAAATTCTTTCCCGCCAAAGTGTGGCACCCATTGTGGCCATGTTGTTTCAATGATGGGGAAATAAAACATATCTACCACCTTACCATGTAGAAATGTTGCATAGCCTGAACCGAATGGCACAAACTCAGCGATATCATAAGGAGTGGATGGAGAGAATATCAAGCCATAAAACATAGAGTCGATGATATTCCCCATCGCACCAGCAAGAATCATGGACAGACAGATGATGTAACCTCTAGGTTGTGGACGCTTCACCAATTTATACACATAGTACGAAATCACCGAGATGGCTACTAACCTGAAAAGGCTCAACGTTAGTTTGTTGAAAAAGGTCATACCGTATGCCATTCCATTGTTCTCGATGAACCGGATGTAGAACCAATCGGCTATGTGAATAGAGTCATCCAAGGCCATGTGGGTCTTGACCAAAATCTTGATAATCTGATCAATCACCAAAATGGCCACAACTATGATTATCGCTAATTTTCCGTCTGTTATATATCTCTTCATCAACTTCTGATTACGATCGTAGAATGTCAGCCTGCATTAATGGTTTCGTGCTTTCTTTGATGCCACACTCAAAGTGGCGTGCGGCACAGCTTTCAATCTTTCTTTCGGAATCAATTCACCCGTCATCCTGTCAATGCCGTACGTTTTGTTGTTGATACGCACCAATGCTGCTTCCAAACCTTGGATGAACTTCTGCTGGCGGTTCGCCATCTGTACCAGCTCTTCCTTGGTTTGTGTGGCACTACCCTCTTCAAGAGCCTTATACGTAGGAGACGTATCATCAATGTCATTACCGTCAGAATTCATGATTTGTTTCATCATGCTTGTGTAATCTCTACGGGCCAAACTCAATTTTTCATGTATAATAGCGCGAAACTCTTCCAGTTCTTCGTCGCTATACCTTTTCTTCTCTTCCATATAAAATGAATTCAAACGTACAGCCAGAAACTTACAAACCTGCGCTCCTTACCGTACTTGTTGTTATGAAACTATACTTTTTTTACTAAAATATGAAGTTTGAAATCGTCAAAGTCAACCTCTACCCCATCATTTGGTTCAACGACCACGTTGTCTGCCAATACCTGACTTTTAATGTAATCGCTAAATGCCTGTATGGCTTCGTCGGTATGTTCGTTGGGAGAAACAGTCACGTTAATTCGGTCGGTAATCTCAAAATCACTTTCCTTGCGTAGATTCTGAATACGATTGATGAGTTCTCTTGCCATGCCTTCTTTCTTCAGGTCATCCGTCAATTCAACCTCCAAAGCCACGGTCAGATTGCCCTCATTGGATACCAACCAGCCTGGAATATCCTCATTGACGATTTCAACGTCATCTCTTTCAACCGTTACCTCCTGGCCATCAACAGCAAAGCTGATGCTGCCGTCATGCTCCAGAGATGCGATTTGCTCTTGGGTAACATTGTTCATAAAGTTAGCAACTCCCTTCATAAGCTTTCCAAACTTCTTGCCCATGGTTCTGAAGTTGCACTTTACTTTCTTCACCAGCAAACCTTCACCTTCCATGAAGTTCAATTCCTTCACGTTGACTTCTCGCTTAATCAAATCTGCCATCGCATTGATTCGGCGTTTTTGCTCTCCATCGATGGCAGGAATCATCACCTGCTTTAACGGTTGACGTACCTTAACATTCACTTTGCGACGCAACGCCAACACCATGCTTGTGACTTTCTGTGCCAAGTCCATGCGTGCTTCCAGGTCTTCATTGACCAATTGTTCATCTGCAACAGGGAAAGATTCCAAATGAACACTCTCCGCTTTACCTCCCAAATCAAGATATAACTGATCGGCGTAGAACGGAGCGAACGGAGCCAGCAACTTGCTAACGGTCATCAAACAGGTATACAGGGTATGGTATGCTGAACGCTTGTCGGCACTCATCTCTTTACCCCAGAAACGTTTTCTGTTAAGACGAACATACCAGTTACTGAGGTCATCATTAACAAAATTATCAATCATTCTGCCTGCACGAGTAGGGTCATACCCGTTCAATGCGGTCTCAACGTTTTTAATCAAGGAATTGAGTTTCGAGATAATCCACAAGTCAATCTCGGGTACTTGATCCCTGCTTGGCTGTGTCGTGGCTGGATCAAAACCATCCACGTTGGCATACAGGGCGAAGAATGAATAAGTATTATATAAGGTGCCAAAGAATTTGCGACGCACCTCGTCAACACCTTCTTCATCAAACTTCAAGTTATCCCAGGGAGCCGAGTTGGTCATCATGTAAAAACGCACGGCATCGGCTCCATACTTCTCAATCATGTCGAATGGATTCTTGACATTGCCTAGGTGCTTACTCATTTTGTTGCCCTTGGCATCAAGAACCAATCCTGTAGAGATAACATTTTTGAAAGCCACTGAATCGAAGACCATCGTTGCAATGGCGTGCAGGGTAAAGAACCAGCCACGCGTCTGATCCACGCCTTCATTGATAAAGTCGGCCGGGAAGAATGCGGGCGGAATAGGCGTACCATGATAGGTGCTTTCAACCATTGCCTTACGGGCATCTTCTCCGGTCACCACCCTATCCTGCGCATCACGCATGGTTTTGCCCTCGGCCATGTCGCCTTCAAAAGGATAGTGCTGTTGCGCGTAGGGCATTGAACCGCTGTCAAACCAAACATCAATCAAGTCGCTTTCACGATACATGGGTTCTCCCTGTTCGTTTACCAACACAATGTTGTCGACGTATGGGCGGTGCAAGTCTATCTTGTCATAATTGGCTTGCGAATAGTCACCGGGTACGAAGCCTTGGTCTTTCAACGGGTTCGACTTCATATAACCGGCTGCCACGCTCTTTTCCAGCTCATCGTAAAGTTCGGCCAAGCTGCCAATGCATTTCTCGCCTTTGTTCTCATCGCGCCATATTGGTAAGGGGGTTCCCCAGAATCGACTGCGGCTTAGATTCCAATCATTCAAGTTTTCAAGCCAATTGCCAAAACGCCCCGACCCCGTTGACGCTGGTTGCCAGTTGATGGTGTTGTTCAGTTCTACCATCCGCTCTTTCTTGGCTGTGTCCTTGATGAACCAGCTGTCAAGCGGATAGTACAAGATGGGCTTGTCTGTTCTCCAGCAGTGTGGATAGCTGTGTACATGTTTCTCTATTTTGAATGCCGTCCCTTCCATCTTCATCTCCATGACCATGATGACGTTCAGGTCATCAGCTTTTTCAGAAGCTTCCACATCCCACACCCCATTGGGATTGAACTTGGGATCATACGAGTTCTTCACAAAGTCGCCGGCATGATGTGCATACGCTTCTACGGCCACACATTTTTCCACGAAGTTTGCATCAAGTTCTGCAACGAGATAATACTTTCCTTGCAGGTCAACCATGGGGCGAGTTTCGCCTTTCTTGTTGATTAAATACAAACCTGGTATCCGTGCATCCTTTGCCACCTTGGCATCATCAGCACCGAAGGTTGGTGCAATATGCACAATGCCTGTACCATCGTCTGTGGTAACATAGTCGCCAAGAATCACTCTGAAGGCCTCACTCGCCATCTCTACAAACTGGTCTTTGCCATTTTCGCCCAGGAACACTTTCTCGGGATGTGCTTTTGCATATTGCTGAACAAACGGTGTCACATTGGCATCCACTTTCTCAGCGGGTTTCACCCATGGCATCAGTTGCTCGTAACGCAAGCCTTCCAGGTCACTTCCTTTGTAATGTCGAAGCACTTGATAAGGAACTAGCTTCTCACCTTTATTATATGGGGGCATTTCTTCACCTGGATCCACCTGTCCTTTCGCCGGTAAGTAGGCATTCAAGCGATCGGCTGCCAGGATGATGTTGATTTTCTCTGCCGTGTAAGGATTGTAAGTGCGTACCGAAACATAGTCAAACTTTGGCCCTACGCAGAGTGCCGTATTAGATGGAAGTGTCCAAGGCGTGGTGGTCCATGCCACCAAATAAATTGATCCCCAGGTGCTTGCTGCCAACTCGGCATCGAGCTTAGCCAGCGTATCGTTATCCGTCTTGAACATTGCCGTAATGGTGGTGTCTTTAACGTCACGATAACAGCCGGGTTGGTTCAACTCGTGCGAGCTCAATCCTGTACCCGCAGCAGGAGAATAGGGCTGTATAGTGTAGCCCTTGTACATCAATCCGTTGTTGTAAAGTTGCTTCAAAAGCCACCACAGCGTTTCAATGTATTTGTTGTCGTAGGTTATGTAAGGATGGTCAAGATCTACGAAATAGCCCATTTCTTCGGTCAGAGTCCGCCACTCTTCAGTGAACTTCATGACGTTTTCACGACATTTGCGGTTATAGTCTTCTACCGAAATATAATGTTCAGATTCCTTGTTGTCGATGTCTTTCTTATTGATACCCAGTTCTTTTTCAACACCCAACTCCACTGGCAATCCGTGTGTGTCCCATCCTGCCTTGCGCAGCACTTGGAACCCTTGCATGGTTTTGTACCGGTTGAACGTGTCTTTGATGGCGCGAGCCAATACGTGATGAATGCCTGGATGACCGTTTGCCGATGGAGGACCTTCAAAGAAGATGAACTGTTCACAACCTTCACGCTCATCGATAGACTTGTGGAATATATCCTTTTCCTCCCACTTTGCTAAGATTTCCTTGTTTGTATGGGTCAAGTCTAGCCCTTGATGCTCGGCAAATTTTTTAGCCATAAGTATATTCTGTTAGAGTATGTTATTATTTAAAGCGCAAAGGTAACAAAAAATCTTATGATGCACAAAATTATAGAATATTTTGAATTCGCCGTAATGTTTTTGTAAAACGTACGTAGAGTCAACCAGCAAGTGCAAAATTAGTCAATCCATTTATAAGACTCTTGTTTGGTGTTGAAAACTTGAGTTTTTCACTTCCAGTCTGGAGCATAGAGTGCCGACGCGTTCTCGTATATTCATTTCTCTTTGTTTTGGACTACAAATATAGCAAAAGGCAGAGATTCTATCCCTGCCTCTACGTCTAATCTTTTAAAGAGCAAATTGATAATCAGAGGACTATTCTCAACCGTCCTATCAAGAAACAGAGTTGTCACCAACGGAAAGGGCTACTTCTACCGAAGAGAATCATCAACGAATGGGAAAAACAAGGGACAGGAAGCAATTATCCGAGTTTCAGGGGAAATATCTCCAGCCCTTTCGCAACAGCCACCGCGCAAAGCCGTGTATGTATCAGAGGAAACTCAACAAAAGTTGGACTTCGTGGTGAGGAAAATCGGTGAGCAGGGAGCAAGCGTTTCAGGATATGTGGAGCAGGTGCTTCGGGAACACCTTGACCACTACAAAGATGATGTGGAAAGATGGCGGAAACTCTGAAGTACTGCATTCCTCGAATGCAAGCCTACGCTGAGTTACTGTATTCAGTGAATGCAGTAACACGGCATGGGCTTATAATCCCATTTTCTACATCAGCAAGGTGTGTCTTTGTACCACAAATTGCAATTTGTACCACAAAGACCCTTGCCCCGAAAGGGGATTAAATCACTCCGAAGTCGTGATTATCATTTACCCCCTTTCTTATTTTAAAGTTGTATCGAAAAAACAAGACTATTCTGGTATCCCATCTTTTCGTGTATTTGATGACGAAAAGGGATGTCCGAATATGTATTTTAAATAGAATTCAGAATACGTTATTAACGCATCATCTACATAATACACATAAGGTAAAGTTTCTTTTAGAGCTAAGCGGACTTTTATATGGCTAATTACAGAGTCACCATATATTTTGTAAAGTTTCTCAGATTCTCGAGTTGTAGATAAATGTAAGGCATCCCCTTTATATTCACATGTAATACCGCCACTAGTTGATCTTCCTGCAATACCACTTTGGGTATAATGTTTAACTTGAAGTTCTTCGGTAATTTGCCCTTTAATACCATTACTCCTCAATATATTTAAGGTGTAGAAACTGGACCAAACAATAGAAAACGTACAACTTGTTACATAAAGATAATAATCTAATGCTTTAGTTATTTCAAGTGACACATAGGGTATTAAGAGTATTACCATATTCAAAGATATAAGCACAGAAGCAGAAATGTTTGTAATCATATTTGCCACTATACTTGTCATTACCTTTGCAAGATTAGACCTACCAATCTTTGTAGAGGTAAGTTTCTTAATCAATTTTGCAGTAGAGGCACTGGAAAATATTATAGAGGTTGCACCTGCTACAGCTGCGTCTATTGAAGCACCTCCCCAATCAATTTGATGTATAGCTATAATTACATTACCTCCATTGTTAATAAGTTTCTCTACAAAACTTGCACCTACAGAAATAACAACACCTAACTGCTTTTAGTATTCCTCCTTCTGTGCTTCTATGTTCTGCATCCAGGCTGCATAATCGCGCTGCCCTGCCGTTACAATGTTGCCATTGACGCCATAAACATTATAAAACTGCCCCGTGCCGATTTTAGAAGCAATGCACTTATCTCTGATAAATCCCATTTCTTTGTATGAAATTCTTTTTTTCTCCACTTTGGAGAATCGATAAAACTGGATGCTCTCCTGAAACAGTATATCGATATAGATAAATTGAATCATTAGTTATTCTATTCAACAATACATAATTCTTTTCTTTGACTAAACGGTCTCCTCTTTGGGGAGTTATGATATTCATATCTGCTTTGCTTATCTCAACTGAGGAAGAAATATCTTTTAGAATATAATTGTTGCCATTAGGGCATATTCTATCAATTCGTATATCATAATTTATACATTGAATACTATCGATAATATTTTTTCTCTTAGCGTGAATGTTTTGTATAAACATACGAGGATCTCTAATCGCATGTAATACTATATTCTGGTTATTCTGTGTAAGGGTGACAATAGAATCATTATACCTTGATATAACGAAATAATTATCATACAATCCCATATATAGTAATGTGTCATTTTTTATACTCCAACGATGATCCCATTCTACATCATGGGAGAAAACAAAGTCCTGTAATCTCCCCCTTTCGTCTTGACTTTTTACTTGCAATTGTCCATCTTTGTTAAAAATAAAGTATAAAGGAAGATTAAGTATTGTATCACTCTCATTATACCAATATCTATATCTATCCCCAGTTAGAATCTCTTTAACATTATTATTTCGGCATGATACTAATAATGAGGATATTAGCAATAATTTTATTATATGTATATGTTTCATTATTGTCAAAAATGAATCTTATTTCCTCCTTCTATAAATTCATAACTACTTTTAGCCCCATATTTATTTAACATTTTTTGTGCCTTACCTATCACCTTATAAAAATTACGACCTGATACAGCATACAACTTTTCCAATTCTTTTTGAAGATATCCAGCTGTATTATCTTTAAAAGACCGTGTTGTTTTTCCAAATTCTTTCCTACTCATCTCTTTCATGATTACAAGAACTTCTTCATCTACTCCATTTGGAGTATCTATATGAAAGCCTTCATGTGCTAATGTACTTCTGAAATTATATATTTGGTCCATTGATTTTTTAAAATGCCCATTAACAGTAGAGACTCTTATCCTATTATCATATGTTGTTATCGCTAATTCTCCCTCAGGATTCGACTTCATTGATTTTACACCAATAGACTTAGCCTTACCTTCTAACCCAACTTCCTTAGCATAATGATACGTAATACGCATCATAGCACGTAAATTTCTCTTGAAATTATATTTAGATAATAAAACGTTACCAGAAGAAGTTCTTATGTAGATATTTTTATCTTTTGATTTATCCGATCTAATGAACTTGCCACTAATGCTAAAATAATCTGCACATCCATCACGATCAATTCTAACTATTGGATTACTATGACAAAAAACATATCCACTGACATTTGTATACTTTTCCATTAATGGGTCTACCCCCAACCACATGGAGATTTTGGGGTCCATGTATCTTGCACCATAATAGTATAATCCGGTTTCTTTATCAAACTCCTTGGCATTGAAGAGATAAGGCGTATTCCATGTGTTGTTGCGTTCTTCGATAAACACCTCACCGAAGGGCACATACTCGATGTGCTGAGCTACCTCGCCGTCAAGATTGGTGATGTAGCTTGAGCTGCCCAAGTGGTCGGGGTGATAGTAGAACTGCATCTTCTCGTACTCGTCATTCGGCTTGTCTCTTGTACTTACTGAAAGAAGCTGCGTTATTTTCTTTACCTTTAATTCTGTCATAACGTACAATCGTTTTGGTTATCAATGATTTAACGTCAATCTTTCCTGTTTATTGCTTACGGCTTTGTTATACCCATGCCATCTTTCGCACCATTGATTACTTCCGTTAAATTGCAATGTGGGCATTGAAGCACAACTCCCAATTTGGAGCATGAGGCTCCAAAAACTTCTCGTTGGATCATTGTTCATCGTTTTTTCTTGTAAAGATAGCAAAAGTCAGGGAATTTATCCCAGCCTTTATGCTTAATATTGAAAAAAGACTTTTGAAAATCAGGTGATTGTTTTGACAACTCCCGTTTTGAATCAATATACTACTCGCAGGACTCATCTATCCCCACAAACCTTCCCATCTTAAAATTAAAACTAATAAAACAGGTGTCCCTGTTAGCATTTGGAATAAAGTCTCCTCCCATGCGTTCTATATATATCAGTTTGTCTGTAAAAAGTGTAGTTTCTCGACAGTTAGGCTTTCCAAAAACACATATAAATTTAGAGGAGCATTCTCTATATAAAGAATGCTCCTTGATTATTTTTTCAGCAAGTTCTTTACTCCTTAAATTCAAAGTCCCAATACTATCTTTTGTCCAATCTTCGTTTTCTTGATAGGATGTATGGCAAGCGCACGACAAAATCGCAGTTAGGCATAATACATATATAGCAACTTTCATAGTTATGGTTTCTCTAATCCAAAAAATTGTTTAACAACATTCTTCCAAGTCCTTTCTGATGAGTCATGATTAAATATTATATTGGTTGCTTTTCCAATTCTTCCAGAAGTTCTTCCTTGATCCCAAGAACGTAGAGTTAACCAGCAAGCGCAAAATTACAAAACGTGTTTGAAGAACTCTCGTTTTGGTGTAGAAAAGTTTAATTTTTCTCTCGGTCCTTCGTTCTATTTCTTTTGTATCGACATAATTCTCTTGTCCGTATAACGTTCAAACGAATCCTTTTTCGGTATATACTGCCTGATTAGTTTATTTGTATTCTCAATCGCTCCCTTTCGCGTAGGTGCATTTCATTCGTCTCATTTTGTTATTTGGCAGCAATGTTTGTTGTTGTGGCACTCGGTATGAAAGAAGACAAGATAAAATAAGGATTGAAAATCTTTCTGAATTTTATTGACAACATGCCTTCTGCTCCTTGGCTTATTGACAAACAAACATGCTGATGGACGTAAATAAGCGAAATATGAGCGTTTTTCATACGTTGCTCATACACAAAGAATTATACTTTTATATTAAAGTTGTTTGGCTTTATTTCAAGCATTTTTGAGCCAAAAGCATTGCTTGAAGCGCGTTTTTTGTTTGCCTTTGACGGGCAAACACATGATAATAGTCCACCAAAGTGGTACGTTTAATAAGGTAAACTCAATGCTCTTGCGGTAAAAACCATTTTTTGTCTCAAAATTAGCGCATATTTGCTTCCTTCCGGCCTATCATTTTTTTCTATTTTGAAAGTTTACAAAGGCCGTTTTATGGCCCTAAAATGAGGAAAAAATCGAACAAATGGAGAACGAGCAACCTACTACTCCAAATTGTATAGCATGCTGGGCGATCTTCGCTTCAACACTTCCAACAGTACGTCTGTTCCAACCTCTATTCCTTTCGTTCGCAAAATATGCGCTACCGTTTCGTGTGCCAAATCAGGACGATTGTTCTCTTCACTTAAATGACACAGCCACACGTGGCGCATCCTTTCGGTCATGTTCTCAGCCAAAGCTTGTGCACAGTCTTCGTTGGCCAAATGCCCATTAGGGCCCGATATGCGAATTTTTAAATGTTGAGGATAGGGGCCATACATCAACATCTTTGGGTCGTGATTGGCCTCTATAACCATATAATTTGTTTCGGAGATGACAGCTTTCATTTCGTCTGTCACATGACCAATGTCTGTCATCAGCGTAAAAACGATGTTACTGCATTCTATCTTATAACCTACATTGTCAGAACTGTCATGTGGCACCCCAAAAGGTGTAACGGTGAAATCACCCAGTTGAAACGGTTGTCCTTTATCAATGACCTCCATGTATGCTGGCGCAACCTTCTTATGCACACAATAATTGCGCTCTATGCCCGCATGAACAAGTTGCGTCGCATAGACGGGTAATTGACAATCAAGGCTTATCGCCCCAACCGATTTCACATGGTCTGCATGATCGTGCGTAACTAAAATATGGTGAATTTGTGAAAGCGATAGTCCATGCTCTTTGAATGACCTTTTTAATAGCCTAATGCCTATTCCGGCATCAATCATCAAGCCGTCATTCTCTGTAAAAAGACAATAGCAGTTTCCACTGCTACCACTTCCCAAACAAATGAACTTTAACATGTTTGAAATATTTGGCACAAAAGTAAACAAAAGGCTTGACATGAACAAAGTTTTTGGTACCTTTGCATTAGACAGTGAACTCTCTTTGCCGCTGGCACGCACTGTTGGTACATAAAAAGAACGTTTTTTCGGATGAAAATAAGATTTACAATTATACTCACGTTAGTAGGCTGTGTGTTGATAGGCCTCTGCGCTTGTACAGATCATAAAAATGAAGATCAGCTCAGAGATACGGCCAACGCTTTTGCCCAAACCTATTTTAACTGGCAATTCAACGATGCACTAACCCATTGCACCCCATCTTCACAAAGATGGATTAGTTATGCGGCGTCACAGGTAAAACAAGATGATGTAGACAAGCTACGAAGTGCAGAGCAAGGTGCGAGTTCGGAAATCAAGGAAATCAATTATCAAGAAGGTGACTCGGTGGCTTCAGTAGTCATGAAGGTTGAGAATTTCTTGTCAATGGACTCGATAGGTACTGTGGGACATTTTGTTAAATCTGCCACCTACACACTTCAATTGGTACAAAAGGGTAAGCGGTGGAAAGTGAGGTTGACCGAACTACCTAGGCCCGATTCCCCGCTTCATGATGATTAACCATGTTGATTTCAAACATCGTTTTTGACGGCTGTTATAAAGGGAATATGACAAAGCAACGGTCATCATAGCGCAATTGTCGTCACATTTCATTCTGTTTGAGTGCATTGGGTACAATGTTATTTCAATCATTGTTATTAAATCCACCATTTTTGTCCCTTATTTGAACAGTTTTAAAGACATTCGTTTGCCTCATTAAGATATTAAGCATAACTTTGCAGCCGAAAAGATTATGTTACAATGAAATTTTATCAAAACTTATTGATTATCGCACTTTCATCTGTGCTCATCTCATGTTTTAAAGAAGAGCCGCTGAATGCAGAGTGTGATATTCTTGAAGCTTCCGTTTCGGTAAGCAAGCCTGAGGAGATGTTCTATCATCCTTCAGACAGCAAACTTCAAGTTCCTTACACGGACAGCACCATTATTTTCAATGTAAGACGTCATACCAACCTGAACGCCATCGCTCCTCTCTTCACATTGACGGATGGAGCAACCATTGTTCCGGCAAACGGTTCGGTGCAAGATTTCAGTAAAGGCCCCGTCATCTATACCGTAAATTCTGAGGATAAGCAGTGGAACAGGCGCTATGCAGTTAGCTTTTTACCGGTTGTCCAGACGGTTAGTGACACAATTCGATTTGACTTTGAGCATTATGAGTTGGAACAGAAAGAACTGAAATACTATAACTGGTATTATATAGGTGAAGACGGTCAGCGACACGACTACTGGGCAACGGGCAACCCTGGCTTTAGACTGAGCAGGGATTCGGCCCCACCAGAGGGCTATCCCAGTGTTCCTGCGAAGGATGGTCACAGTGGGTCGTATGCCAAACTCACCACCAAAAGCACCGGCTTCTTAGGTTCTTTGGCTGGTAAGCCTCTGGCAGCAGGCAATCTGTATCTGGGTTCTTTCGATTTTGGAATGGCCATGCGCGACGCTATGAAAGCAACTAAGTTTGGTATTCCTTTTGATAAAAAGCCCATCAAACTGACGGGATGGTATCGGTATCAGCCAGGTAAAAAGTATCAAGACAAGAATCGAAAAATAGTTCCCAACCGCACTGACAGCGCCGCCATCTATGCTGTGTTTTATAGAAATGTGGATGAACAGGACAATCCCGTAACGCTGTATGGGGATGATGTCTTGACGAACAAGCACATCTTGGCCATCGCCAAGTTGGCAGAAGTGAAGACTACTGACCAATGGACGCCTTTTGAAGTGTTTTTCGACTATACACAACAACCTTACGAGAGAATCTTGGCCAACCGCGGATACAATTTAACCATAGTCTTCTCGTCCAGCGAAAGAGGTGCACAGTTTGAAGGAGCTATCGGCAGTGAGTTGTCTATTGATGAAGTAAGAATCATTTGTACAAAGGAGGAATGACAGCATGCGTAAGTTTATATTAATCATATTGTGGATGGGATGCTTGTCGCTGAACAGCATGGCAGATTCTTTTCTGAAGGATATTAAGCTTCAAGCCCGCATAGGATATAACCTGGGAGGAACCGCTCCCATCGGTTTACCTGCAACCGTCAGGTCGCTTGAATCATACAAGTTGCATAATAATGTTACCATAGAACTTGATGGCCGTAAAACCATCGATGGTAAATGGGGTGTCCTGGTGGGCCTTCGGGCGGAGAACAAAGACATGGACGTGGATGCCAAGGTGAAGAACTATCACATGGAAATGATTCGCGGGGGCGAGTCATTGGAAGGGGTGTTCACAGGCTATGTGCAGACACAGGTGCGACAATGGATGATAACCCTTCCCATACAAGCCACCTACGACGTGAGCGACAGAATACAACTGCGCATGGGACCGTATATGTCGTATCTGCTTTCTAAAGATTTTGAAGGAAGCGTGTATGACGGACACCTGCGGGTTGGAGATCCCACTGGGCCCAGGATTGAGATGGGAAGCGATCCTGGAACAAGAGGAATCTATGACTTTTCTGAACACATGAGACGCTTTCAGGTTGGCATATCTGCGGGAATAGACTGTAATATTTACCGCCGTTTTGGTTTATATGCCGATTTGAATTGGGGACTCAACGGTATTTTCAAGCGTTCATTCAAGACGATAGAACAAACTCTTTATCCTGTGTATGGAACATTTGGTGTGATTTATAGAATCAGCAAACATTAGGAATACAAGAAGACATGAAGTTATGTCACACGATTCACCGTAACTATCGCTCTTCAACCTCTTTATTGGGTACGATAGACACATGGATTGAATGATTCGCCTTATGAAAAAAATGAGTGAGCCTGGTATCGATATTTGATACTGGGCTCTTACTTTGTAGAAAGTTCCATTAAAATATTAGTATTTAATGAATAATATTTAATTAAAAATAGTAACTTTGTCAGCAGTAGGAAATTTTTCAAAAAAAATATAAATATGCTTACACTAAAACTCATCAGTGAAGAAACTGAACGTGTGATCAAAGGATTAGAAAAGAAACATTTTGAGGGAGCAAGAGAAACTGTCAACAAGGTGCTCGCCATTGACAAGCTTCGTCGAGAGTCCCAACAAAAACTTGACAAGAACAAGCAACAAGCTAATTTGCTCTCCAAGCAGATAGGTGGGCTCATGAAAGATAAGAAATTGGATGAAGCCAATGAGGTGAAAGCGCAGGTTTCAAAGTTGAAAGAAGAAGCTAAAGGTCTTCAACAGTCAATGGAAACAGCTGAAAACGACCTCACTACCCTACTTTATACTATTCCTAACATTCCAAATGAAGATGTCCCAGAAGGTAAAGATGCATCAGATAACGTCGTTGTGAAAGAAGGAGGAGTGATACCTGAATTTGGTGAAGACGCATTGTGCCATTGGGACTTGTGTAAGAAGTTTAACCTCATTGATTTTGACCTGGGTGTTAAAATCACGGGTGCGGGCTTCCCCTTATACATCGGCAAGATGGCCCGTTTCCAACGAGCGCTCGAAGCATTTTTCCTCGAAGAGGCTCGTAAATCAGGCTATCTCGAGGTACAACCTCCATTTGTTGTGAATCAAGCATCTGGTTATGGCACAGGTCAGCTGCCTGACAAAGAAGGCCAAATGTACCATGTACAGCTGGATGACCTGTATCTGATTCCTACCGCAGAGGTTCCTGTGACGAACATTTTCCGTGACGAGATTCTTGATGAGAAAGATTTGCCAATCAAGCGTTGTGCTTATTCAGCTTGTTTCCGTCGTGAAGCAGGGTCGTATGGAAAAGATGTACGCGGACTCAATCGTTTGCATCAATTCGATAAAGTGGAGATTGTACGAATTGACAAGCCAGAGCATTCTTATGAATCTCTCAACGAAATGCTTGAACACGTAGAGGGATTATGCAAGAAACTGGAACTCCCCTATCATATCTTGAAATTATGTGGCGGTGACATGAGTTTCACGTCGTCGATATGCTACGATTTTGAAGTATGGAGTGCAGCTCAGAAAAGATGGCTGGAGGTTTCGTCCGTATCAAACTTCGAAAGTTATCAAGCCAACCGCCTGAAGTGTCGCTATCGTCATGCAGAAGATGGCAAGATAGAACTTTGTCACACGCTTAATGGTTCGGCATTGGCCTTGCCACGTATCGTTGCCAGCATCTTGGAAAACAATCAGACACCAGAAGGCATTCGTGTACCGAAGGTACTTGTCCCCTACTGTGGATTCGAGATGATTGACGATCAAAATTTCTAAGGAGAAGACAGCTGTGATGAGAAAATTCAAATACATACTCATCTCTTTTCTTCTGACCTTCTCCATGAATTGTGCTGCCCAACATGCGAATGGCGTCACAACCCCCAAACCGTATGGAGGAGTGAGCTATGCAGCTATGTTTAACGGTGACCTTGATTGCAGGAACAGCATCATGGCTGAGGTTGACATGGAGAAGCGGCTGTTAAACATCTGTTTTCCTTAGACTATCAACTTGAACTATAACAATCTATTAAAACATACTATGAATAAAATTATCCGAAAAGAACAGTTCTCTGAGAAAGTTTTTCTCTTTGAGATTGAGGCTCCACTCATTGCTAAAAGCAGAAGAGCCGGCAATTTCGTCATCGTCCGTGTAGGTCACAAAGGCGAGCGCATGCCACTGACCATCGCCGATGCAGACATCAAACGCGGAACCATCACATTGGTTGTGCAGAAGGTTGGTCTGTCCTCCATGAAGCTCTGCAATTTGAATGAAGGTGACTATGTTACTGATGTGGTAGGTCCCTTGGGCAATGCCACACACATCGAGAAGTTTGGCACCGTACTCTGTGCGGGTGGTGGCGTTGGCGTTGCCCCTATGCTCCCCATCATTAAAGCCTTGAAGGAAGCGGGTAACAGGGTGCTGTCGGTGTTGGCAGGACGGAGTAAAGACCTCATTATACTGGAAGATGAAGTAAGAGCGAATTCTGATGAAACAATCATCATGACAGATGATGGCAGCTATGGCGAGAAAGGTGTCGTAACGGTGGGCATGGAAAAATTGATAAAACAGGAACATATCGACAAGGCATTTGCCATCGGACCTCCCATCATGATGAAGTTTTGTTGTCTTCTTACGCAAAAATATAATATACCTACAGATGTATCTCTCAACACCATCATGGTTGACGGCACGGGCATGTGTGGTGCCTGTCGGTTAACGATTGGCGGCAAGACAAAATTCGTGTGTATCGATGGACCTGAATTTGATGGCGCATTGGTTGACTGGGATGAGATGTTCAAGCGCATGAACACATTCAAGGATGTTGAAAAAGATGAGGTAGAACATTTGCAAGATCACCTTAATGAGTTAGAAAGCGCACAGGAGAAACATGCGTCCACCATTAAAATGGATGTAGAGCCGACACAAGAGGGTGTTTCGACGTTAACCGATCGCAATGCTGAATGGAGAAAGGCATTACGGGATGCCATGAAGCCGAAAGAGCGGAAGAGCATCGCTCGCGTGCAAATGCCAGAGTTAGATCCAACATATCGAGCAACGACCAGGACGGAAGAGGTAAACTTAGGTCTTACGAAAGAAATGGCCATGACAGAAGCCAAACGTTGCTTGGATTGTGCTAAACCTACCTGTGTGGAAGGTTGTCCGGTCAACATCAACATTCCTTCTTTTATCAAGAATATTGAGCGAGGACAATTCCTAGCAGCTGCCAAAGTGTTGAAGAACACCTCTGCCCTACCCGCAGTATGTGGCAGAGTTTGCCCGCAAGAGAAACAATGCGAAAGCAAATGTATTCATTTGAAGATGAATGAACCCGCTGTCGCCATTGGTTACCTGGAACGATTTGCCGCTGATTATGAACGGGAAAGTGGAAATATGTCTATCCCTGATATGCAACCAGACAACGGTATCAAGGTGGCTGTGGTCGGTTCAGGGCCTGCAGGCTTGAGTTTCGCTGGGGATATGGCTAAGCGAGGCTATCAAGTTCATGTGTTTGAGGCGCTGCATGAAATAGGTGGTGTGCTGAAATATGGAATTCCAGAGTTCCGCCTTCCTAATGCCATCGTCGACGTTGAGATAGAAAATCTCAAGAAAATGGGTGTACATTTCTTAACTGACTGCATCATTGGGAAAACCCTTTCTATTGAAGAACTCAAAGAAAAAGACTTCAAAGGCATCTTTGTGGGATCGGGTGCAGGACTTCCTAATTTTATGGGAATACCAGGAGAGAATGCCATTAACATCATGTCATCCAACGAATACCTGACCCGTATCAATCTTATGGATGCCGCCAATACTAATGCAGACACACCCATCAATCTTGGAAAGAAAGTGATGGTCGTTGGAGGTGGCAACACAGCCATGGACTCTTGTAGAACAGCCAAACGCTTAGGAGCTGACGTTACCCTGGTCTACCGTCGTTCTGAAGCAGAAATGCCGGCCCGACTTGAAGAGGTTAAACATGCCAAGGAAGAAGGCATCCATTTCATGTGCTTGCATAACCCTATTGAATATCTCACGGATGAAAGAGGTGCTGTCAGCGCTGCCATTTTACAAGTCATGGAATTGGGAGAACCAGATGCCAGTGGTCGTCGCAGTCCTGTGCCAGTCGAAGGACAAACAGTAACGATAGAAGTCGATCAGGTTGTTGTGGCTGTCGGCGTATCTCCAAATCCACTGGTACCAAAATCTATCCAGGGACTGGAACTTGGCCGTAAAAACACCATTGTTGTCAACGACCAGATGCAGTCCAGCAGAACTGAAATCTATGCGGGAGGCGACATCGTACGCGGAGGCGCAACCGTGATTTTAGCCATGGGAGATGGCAGAAGAGCTGCTGCAAATATGGATATGCAACTAAGAGCTGAAAAGTGATTGATAAAGAGACAACTTGTAGGTTAAAACGGCTTCTTTACAAGTCACTACATTTTTGCATTCTTTATGACTAACTTCATAAATAAATTTGTATCTTTGTCAACATGACAAATATGAAGTATACATTATATTTATTGATATTACTGCTTTTTTCACCTCTTCCCATGCAAGCTCAAAAGCATGGGAAGAGGCCAGCTCATCCACAAGCCAACAAAACAGAGAGAACTCCTGCTGACAAATTATTCGAGACGATGGTAGAAGGAACTGCTAAAGTCATGTTCATCGATAGCATCGTGGTAGACAAGAAAAACTTCTTATCTAAAATCCCTATGAGTAAAGATGCTGGTACGCTTTCTGAACAAAATGGCCAATCCTCCTATATTAACGAACTTGGCAATCACCGAATCTATACCGATGGTGATACCATAAAGGGATATCACCTGTATTCAACTGATCTACTAGGAGACATCTGGAGTAAACCAAAACAATTAGTAGAATTGGATGAAGAGGTAGACGATGCCAACTACCCTTTTCTACTTTCTGACGGTATGACCTTATTTTTTTCTGGTCAAGGAGAAAAGAGTTTGGGGGGTTATGACATCTTCATGACATTGTTCAACAATGAAGACGGAACTTTTTATAAACCAGAGAATTATGGATTGCCATTCAACTCTACTGCTAACGATTATTTGTTGGCCATTGATGACATGTATGCCTTGGGCTGGTTAGTCAGTGACCGCTATCAACCAGAAGGTAAAGTGTGCATCTATACATTCGTGCCAACAATGCCGCGCCTTAATTTCAGTCAAGATAATCTTAGTGAAGAACAGCTTAAGTCTTTTGCCAAGTTGACGAGCATCAAAGACACATGGGCTTTTGGAGACAGAAAAGCCGCACTGAAAAGATTGGAAAGTTTGAAGCAAAACAATCATCAAGCAAACTCAAAGCCAGGTTTTCTGTTCCCAATCAATGACAAGACTGTATACACAAAGATAGATGATTTCAAAAGCAACAAAACAAAAGAATTGTACACTCAATTGACCGAAATGAAAGCGCAATTGGCACAGAATGAAAAAACTTTGGCCAAGATGAGATTCGATTATAGCCGAGCATCCATATCCGATCAACAAGGAATGAGAGCTAATTTGCTGAAAGCGGAAGAAACTATGCAGCAACAAAGAAAAGATGTGCATAACTTTGAAAAGTCAGTAAGAAACGAAGAAAACAAATTGTTACCCAACTAAATCTCTATAATGATGGAAAAAAAATATTTTGCAGAATCCGAACTTATCATCAATGCCGACGGTAGTGTTTTCCATTTACATATCAAGCCCAATCAATTGGCCGACAAGGTTATTCTGGTAGGCGATCCAGGCCGTGTGTCATTAGTAGCTTCTCATTTTGAAAAAGTAGAGTGCGACATACAAAGCAGAGAATTCCATACCATAACTGGTTCATACCAAGGAAAACGAATCAGTGTTATCAGTACGGGCATTGGCTGTGATAATATTGATATTGTTATGAACGAGCTGGATGCGTTGGCTAACATTGATTTTGCAACCCGTCATGAGAAATCACCTCTTAAATCACTCACCTTAGTCAGACTTGGTACCTGTGGCGGATTGCAAGAATATACGCCAGAAGGAACATACATAGCCAGTGAGAAGAGTATCGGATTTGACGGTTTGCTGAATTATTACGCAGGAAGAAACGAAGCCTGTGACTTAGAGTTCGAGGAGGCATTCAAAAAACACATGAACTGGAACTCACAAAAAGGCGCACCATACGTTATTGATGCAGATAAAGAAACACTCGATCGCATTGCAGGAGACGACATGGTTCGTGGTGTGACGATTGCTTGTGGTGGTTTCTTTGGACCACAAGGCAGAGAGTTGCGCATACCTTTGGCCGATCCCAACCAAAATGAAAAAATAGAGAGTTTCGAATACAACGGTTATCGCATCACCAATTTCGAAATGGAGAGCAGCGCGCTGGCAGGCCTTGCTAAGCTGTTAGGACACAAGGCTATGACGTGTTGCATGGTGATAGCTAATCGTCGTGCTCAAAAGGCAAACGTGGAATACAAAAACTCTATCGATGGGCTAATTCAAATTGTGCTTGACAGAATTTAATGAGCGACCGTCTGACCACCTTTTTTCAATGGTCAACCTTTACCATTTTGATTGTCAGACCCAATTTCAGGGTCTGACAACATGTTTTACTCAATTCATCATATAACTCAATATGCAACCCTCTCGAATCGATTCCAATCAAAATCCATCATCAATAAGCTCACAGTCTACGATTTGCGCTTTAGCGACACCGGCTGGAGGTGCTATAGCCGTGATTCGTCTATCAGGAAGCGATGCCATCAACATCGTAGACAAGGTGTTCGTTTCCAAATCTAATCATAGACTGACAGAAGCAAAACCGCAGACATTGCATTATGGACATTTGACTAACAACGATGGAGAAGAGATTGACGATGTGTTGGTTTCTGTTTTTCGCTCGCCACATTCTTACACTGGTGAAGATTCTGTTGAAATATCATGTCATGGCTCTCGTTACATCATCAAAACCATTTTAGAAACGCTTATCAAAGAGGGCTGTCGACAGGCTGCACCTGGTGAATACACACAGCGCGCCTTCTTTAATGGAAAGTTAGATTTAAGTCAGGCAGAAGCTGTTGCCGATTTGATTGCTTCAACCAATCGTGCTACGCATCATGCAGCTATGAGTCAGCTGAAAGGAAACTTCTCCAACGAGTTGGCTACACTCAGAAACGAACTTCTGAAGATGACTTCTCTCATCGAATTGGAATTAGATTTCAGCGACCATGAGGACTTAGAGTTTGCAAATCGTGACGAATTACTTGCGTTAGCGCATAAAATTAAAAATCGAATTACCACGTTGGCCCACTCTTTTGAAACAGGAAAAGCCTATAAACAAGGTGTAGCAGTGGCCATTGTTGGCAAGACGAACGTGGGAAAGAGCACACTTCTCAATCAGCTGTTAAAGGAAGATAAAGCCATCGTGAGCAACATTCATGGTACGACCAGAGATGTCATTGAAGACACAACCGAAATTAAGGGAATCACGTTTCGGTTTATTGATACAGCGGGCATTCGCTTAACGACCGATGAGATTGAGCGGCTTGGTATTGAACGCACTTACAAGAAACTGAATGAAGCACGCATCATCTTATGGATGGTTGATGAACAGCCAGTTCATAGTGAGATTCAAGAAATGCTGGAAAATTGTGAAGACAAACAAGTGATTCTCGTTCAAAACAAGATAGATATCAGAACGATGCCGGACATGTTGCCAACAAACAACTTTTCAACCATACAAATCAGTGCCAAACTAAGAACGAACGTCGACCAACTGGAAAACTTAATCTACCAGAAAGCAAATATACCAGAAATCACGGAGAATGATGTCATCATAACGAGCGTCCGCCATTACGATGCCCTCATACATGCAAAAGAAAGCATCACTCGAGTTATTAACGGGTTAAAAACAGACCTTAGCGGAGATCTCATATCCGAGGATTTGCGTATTTGCCTTGACCAACTGGCAGACATCACTGGTGGTCAAATCACCACGCCAGAGGTACTTGAGAATATCTTCAAACACTTTTGCATCGGCAAGTAAAGTAGGAAATCAGCAAGGCAAACAAAATGTTTTGTGAGGTTGTTGCAATCTAGTGAATAGTTGTTAGGTCATTCTCCGCTTGTGTCCCAATTGGTTCGCTGCAAAATAATTTTAACGTCCTGGCAAACTCATTGACTTTGACCGCCAAACTCAATGGGTTTACCTTCCAATAGCATTGACTTTAGAGGCCAAAGTCAATGGGTTTGGTCGACCGAACAGAACCTCTTGTACTTCTTAGGACGATGATACGATGGACAGACCGGCAGCTGACGCGATTTCAAGTCATGTCTAAAATAATTTCTTAACTGCCGAAAACAAGACGAAACCAACTCATATTCAAAACAATTTTCGTACATTTGCCCATGGAAAGAAACATACCATACAAATGAAAAAACTGTTAATTACCGCACTCGCACTCATACTTTCCGTTTGCTCGTGGGCTGCAAAAGCGTGGCGCATGCCGCTTATCGTCACCCAACCAGACGGAACCACTCTACAAGTTTACCAGCATGGAGATGAACATTTTAACTGGTATAGCACGCAAGATGGTGCTATTTTGGTGCGCGAGCAAAACACATTCTTTATTGCAGCGATTGACAAATTTGGACGTATAACAGCGAGTAAACAGTTGGCACATGAAGAAAACGGACGACAAGCTGCTGAAAAAAAGTTAGTTGCCGCACAAGACAAAAAGCTTTTCTTTGAGCAGGCAAACACACTGTTGCAAACTCGTGCCATGAGAAGAGAGCCGGTGAAATCAGACAAGACTTACTTTCCACACACGGGTTCGCCTAAGGCAATTGTCATTTTGGCTGCCTACCAAGACACCCCATTCACGCTCCCCAATCCTCGCAAATCGTTCCAACAGTTTCTCAATGGCGAAGGACAACCGCAAGATTATGGTCATGGCGAAAACAAGAATGCTTCCAGTGTACAACAATATTTTAAAGACATGAGCTTTGGAGCGTTCTGTCCACAGTTTGATATCTATGGCCCGGTGACACTTCCACACGAGCTTGCCTACTATGGAGGGACAGATGCCAATGGTGGCGGTGAAGAGTTTACCGAACTGATTACTGATGCTTGCAATCTCATGGACGACTCACTTGATTTCTCCGCATACGATGCCAACAACGATGGTTATGTAGACTTGGTGTACGTTGTCTACGCAGGATATGGCCAAAACATGGGTGCAAAGAACGAAACGATGTGGCCAAAGGCAGGAACCATCACCCCGTTTCTTACCAAAGATGGTAAGAAGGTGTATCGATCGGGCATCAGCAACGAACTGATTGGTAACGAGAAAGGCCCTAAACAAAAAATGATTTCGGGCATAGGGCTGTTCTGTCATGAGTTCAGTCATTGCATGGGTTTGCCCGACTTCTACCCTACCCTTGCCAGTGCAAGGGGCGACAATCAGGGAATGGAGGCATGGAGCTTAATGGACGACGGTGAATATACTGCCAACGGGTGGTGCCCCACGGCCTACACGGCATGGGAACGTGAAGCCATGGGATGGATGAACATCGAAGAACTGCAAGACGCACAACAAGTAACCCTCCAGAACATTGATAAAGGTGGGAAAGCCTACCGCATTTATGCCGACAAGGAGAAAAGTACAAACGAATACTACATCATCCAGAATATACAGAACAAACGTTGGAACTCTAAATTGGGTGGGCATGGCATGATGGTGTATCACGTAAATTATGACGCCAAAGCATTTAGTTTAGGGAGTAACAGAGTCAACTACGTAAAGGGCAAACCCCGCATGACCGTGATACCTGCCGACGGATTGTTATTCAGTTCGTACAATGGTGACCGGAATAAATACAAAGAACAACTGAAAGGTGATTTGTTCCCAGGCACTGACAATGTGACCGAACTGAACAACAACACAACGCTGCCCAGCTATCAACCTTGGACGGGTGCGACGTTAGACAAGCCCATTTATAACATCTCTGAAAAAGAGGGAATCGTTTATTTCGACTTCCTTAAAAAGTTCTCTACACAGGGTATTGTGCCTACATTCTCCCAAGAAGTGACAAGCGACAAACGCATTTTCAGCATAGATGGGAAATATATGGGAACCGATAAATCGATTTTGCCACAAGGCATATACATTATTGGAGACAAGAAGGTATACATTCATCCTTTCCACTATTAATCAGAAAGGATTGATAGGGAAAGGATGCTGTATTATTTTATAATGTGATTTAGCGTTCGCCAAATATGGCACTACCCACTCTTACCATGGTAGAACCACACGTCACGGCGATGAGGTAATCGTGACTCATACCCCAACTGCGCTGTTTGAAAGATGGTTGGTCAGCGAAATAGTGCTCCTTCACTTCGTCAAAAAAGTCTTTAGCCGTCAACATTTCCTGGCGTATCTGCCGCTCATCGTCCACATTTGACGCCATCATCATCAGTCCGCAGATACGCACATTTGACAATTCACGCCATTCGCCAGCCTCCAAGAAATCTCGACAATGAGCCAAAGTGAAGCCATATTTGGTGGCCTCCTCAGCAATGTGCAACTCCAACAGCACGTCAATAACACGGTTGTTGCGAGCTGTCTGCTTGTTAATTTCACGCAAAAGTCTCGGTGAGTCGACCGATTCGATCATGCTGATGTAAGGAGCAATATATTTTACCTTATTGGTTTGCAGGTGTCCAATAAAGTGCCATTCAATGTCCTTAGGCAGCGCTTCCACCTTTTCAGCAAGCTCTTGTTCGCGGCTTTCACCAAAGATGCGCTGCCCAGCCGCATAAGCACTCGCAATCATCTCTTTGGGATGATACTTACTGATGGCTACCAAACAAACGTCATCGGGCAGCCTTTTCTGCACTTCGTGCAAGTTTTTTGCTACATCAACCATGGTTATGTAAGTTTAAACGAACCACACTCTTATTCTTCTCAGCCGTTTATACTTCAGGCTGGTCATCGGGTTCCTTCTTCAAATCGTGTTCAAAAACATCCATGATTTTGGTTTCTGAAACATTGGCCACCACGTAATCGAGCACGCTACTTGAGAACACTTCGCCGATATTTTGAAGGGCTCCTTCGATGTTCTTGGCCTGAACGAGATAACTGACGGCCGTGCGTTTTTCCTTACCTTTTTCCTCATCAATGGTGATAAACATCAGCTTGGCTTTATACCATTTATCATCGCCCTCTCTGTCACTGAAAAAGATTTCGCTGTAGACAGCCGGCGTAATATTCTTGATGACGAACTCACCGCTTGAATAGCTCGCCATTTCTTTGGTGATGGCATCTTCTGCCTCACCAAAAGTAAAGGCGTCAACCACATAAGTTTCTCTTACCTTGGCGAATAGTCCGTCTTCTGCCTGACGCTCATATTGTACATTTGTCTCAAACCAATTGGCATTTCTTGTTCTCATTGTTATATCTTTTAAATGAAGTTACTATATTGCTTGAATGATATGGATGCAAAAGTAGTAAAAATCAACAAATCCCACAAATGGAACGAGCGTCTTATGAAGCGCGTTTGAATAATATTATTTACTGTCAACCCACATATTTTATAGTCCCACTTCATGTCGCGTTCAGATTAATTTGTTATCTTTGCATCATACATACAGGCGAATTGTGGGTATGAATGATGACACGCACCTAACTCACTTGCGCGATTGCCAAAACCAAGGGGAAAAGTCCATCAAGCAACTCCCCATAAGAATATTGAATTATATGCCAGAAATATCTGTTCGAGGATTAGAGATGCCTGAGTCGCCCATACGCAAGTTGGCGCCTTTGGCGACAGCAGCAAAGGCACGCGGCATCAAGGTTTACCACCTCAACATTGGGCAACCCGACCTTCCGACGCCACAAGTTGGTTTGGATGCACTTAAACATATCGATCGAACCATCTTGGAATATTCGCCCAGTCAGGGCTGCCTGTCGTATAGAGAAAAGCTCACCGGCTATTACAAAAAGTACGACATCAACGTTTCGGCCGATGACATTATTATTACATCTGGTGGCAGTGAGGCAGTGTTGTTCGCCTTTATGAGTTGCATAAACCCTGGAGACGAAATCATTGTGCCTGAACCTGCCTACGCCAACTACATGGCTTTCGCCATTAGTGTGGGTGCGAAGATCAGGACTATTGCAACGACCATCGAGGAAGGTTTTTCGCTTCCCAAGGTTGAAAAGTTTGAAGAGCTGATCAACGAGCATACCCGTGCCATCATGATTTGCAATCCTAACAACCCTACTGGTTACCTGTACACCCGCAGAGAGATGAACCAAATCAGGGACTTAGTAAAGAAATATGACCTGTTTTTATTCTCCGATGAGGTTTATCGCGAGTATATCTACACAGGTTCACCTTACATCAGTGCGATGCACTTGAAGGGTATTGAGGACAGTGTTATCCTCATTGATTCGGTTTCCAAGCGATATAGCGAATGCGGCATACGCATTGGAGCGCTGATTACACGCAACAAAGACGTGAGAAAGGCCGTGATGAAGTTCTGTCAGGCACGTCTCTCTCCTCCTCTTCTTGGACAGATTGTAGCAGAAGCATCGCTCGATGCACCTGAAGAGTATTACCGCACGGTGTACGATGAGTATGTTGAACGACGCAAATGCCTCATTGATGGACTGAACAAAATACCGGGCGTGTACTCTCCTATACCTATGGGAGCCTTTTATACGGTAGCGAAATTGCCTGTCGATGACAGTGAAAAGTTTTGCCGATGGTGCCTGGAAGAATTCTCATTTGAAGGTGAAACGGTGATGATGGCACCGGCAGCGGGCTTCTATACCACACCAGGAGCTGGAATCAATCAAGTGCGCATCGCATATGTTCTCAACAAACACGATCTTGAAAAAGCACTGATAGTGCTGCGTGAGGCATTAGATAAATACCCGGGAAGAGTGGATACAGAACGATTGTAACATAGGGTTGGAAAGGAATTGCCAAGCCAGTCCTTTCCACCGGCAATGCGCCAAATGACACCATCCAATAACGACAGAGCCAGATATGAACTTACCTTTATTCATAGCAAGAAGAATTTACAGTGTAAACGGTGACAAGGCCGAGGTTTCCAAGCCTGCCATTAGGATTGCTACCGCTGGCATTGCCATCGGTCTTGCTGTGATGATTGTTTCTGTCTGCGTGGTGTTTGGTTTCAAACATGCTGTCAGTGCGAAGGTCATTGGATTTGGAAGCCACATCCAAGTGGCTAACTTCATGACGCTGCAGACCTCAGAATCGTATCCCATTCAGATGACAGACTCCTTGCTCAAGGTGCTGAAAAACACACAAGGCGTAGAACATGTTCAACGATTTGCAACCAAACAAGGGGTGCTGAAGACCGACTCCGACTTCCTTGGCGTAGTTTTTAAAGGAGTTGGACCCGACTTTGACTCCACCTTTATCCACCAAAATCTGATAGAAGGAAGTATTCCTGCCTTCTCTGACACAAAAAGCAGCAACAAAATATTGCTGTCCATGTCAATGGCAAAGAAGCTGAAATTACAAACAGGTGACAGGATATTTGCTTATTTCATTGACCACGCTGGGGTCAGAGTGAGGCGATTTACCATTGCGGGTATCTATCAAACCAACCTGGCTCAATATGATGATGTCACCTGCTTTATAGACCTTTACACGGCTGTAAAGCTTAATGGCTGGGAAAAAGATCAGGTTTCAGGTGCTGAAATCACGGTGAAAGACTTCAATAAGGTGGATGAAACAGAAGCAATCTTCATCAATCGCTTAAACAGAACGGTAGATCAATACGGGGAAACATATTCCTCGAAGACCATCAGAGATATCAGTCCCCAGATTTTCTCATGGCTTGATCTGCTCGATCTGAACGTTTGGATCATTCTTGCTTTGATGATTGCCGTGGCCGGAGTGACCATGATTTCAGGACTTCTCATCATTATTCTCGAACGTGTTACCATGATTGGCGTACTGAAAGCCATGGGAGCCAAGAACGCGATGATTAGACATACGTTCTTATGGTTTGCCGTCTTTATCATTACGCGCGGTCTTCTCATCGGTAATCTTATCGGCATTGGGTTGGTTTTATTGCAAAAATACACAGGCTTAGTCGGTCTGGATCCACAAACTTATTATGTAACAACGGTACCTGTCGAAATCAATATCCCCGTTTTATTACTGCTAAACGTGGCTACACTCTTAATCAGTGTTGTGGTTTTAATAGCCCCCAGCTACCTCATTTCCCACATACATCCGGCCAAATCCATGAGGTACGAATAGGTACTTTCACACTTTCGACGCTATTTTCCAGCTGCTACTTTAACATGACATTTTCGTGACGGCAGACTTGCTTTTATCTTTTAGTGCCATGAAGATAAGTTATCAAAACATTAAATATGTATTGAATATAACGAAAAAACATGCACATTTTTCTTGTACATGTGCAAATAAGACATTATCTTTGCACACATACTTAAATATTGTGCAATAGAATTATTTACACTGACACCGAAAATTTCAACTTAATGATTTTCACATCAGAAATAAAATCCAACTAAGATAAATAGAAAGAAGCATGAAAGAAATTCAGAGTTTTAATGCTCTCATCCAAAAGAGCATCATCGACCACTGGACTTTGGATGCCCTGACTGACTATAGAGGTATTACTCTACAGTATCATGATGTGGCTCGTAAAATAGAAAAGCTGCATATCTTGTTTGAGAACAGCGGTATTGAGAAGGGTGATAAAATCGCACTTTGTGGCCGAAATAGCTCGGCTTGGGCATGCGCATTTTTAGCAACACTGACTTATGGAGCCGTTGCTGTTCCCATTCTGCACGAGTTTACTGCCGAACAAATACACAACATTGTCAATCACAGCGAGGCAAAATTGCTGTTCGTTGGCGACGTTGTAGCAACCGTCATCGACGAAAAAGAGATGCCAGACTTGGAAGGAATCGTCTATATTCCCGATTATTCGTTGTTCGTTTCGAGAACAGAGAAGTTGACATACGCCCGAGAACATCTTAACGAGATGTTCGGTAAAAAGTATCCTAAGTACTTCAGACCAGAACATGTCAACTACTATATAGAGCAGAATCCAGAAGAGTTGGCACTGATTAACTACACCAGCGGAACGACAGGATTCTCGAAAGGCGTGATGATTCCCTATCGTGCCATGTGGGGAAACGCAGACTTTGCCCAGCACGAGTTGAGCGGCATCATGCGCGAAGGCGATCATGTGTTAAGCATTCTGCCCATGGCTCACATGTATGGCATGGCCTTTGAGTTTATTTATGAGTTTATTACGGGCTGCCACATCTTCTATCTTACCCGTCTGCCGAGCCCAGCCGTCATTGCTCAAGCATTCGCTGAAATCAAGCCAACCTTAATTATTGCCGTACCGTTGGTCATCGAGAAGATTATTAGAAAGCGGGTTTTCCCAAAGATACAGAACAACTTGATGAAGCTGTTACTCAGCATGCCGGTCATCAATACAAAAATTCATGAGAAGATTGGACAGGAGGTCATCAACGCCTTTGGTGCAAATTTCCATGAAGTCATTATTGGCGGTGCTGCTTTCAATAAGGACATTGAGAATTTCTTGCAGAAGATAGGTTTCCCATATACCGTTGGATACGGCACAACCGAGTGTGCCCCTATCATCGCATACGCCGACCACAAGACATTTGTCCCTGGCAGTTGCGGTCGTGCAGCCTATCACATGGAAGTAAAGATCAACAGCAACGATCCAGAGAACGTTCCCGGTGAGATATGGGCAAGAGGCACAAACGTGATGCTGGGCTATTACAAGAATCCTGAAGCAACAGCAGAAGCACTGGATGCTGATGGCTGGTATCACACTGGCGACTTAGGAACAATGGATGCCGAAGGTAACATTTTCATCAAAGGACGCTTGAAGAACATGCTGTTGGGTGCGAGTGGGCAAAACATTTACCCTGAAGAAATCGAAGATAGGCTCAACGCCATGCCCATGGTCAGCGAGAGTGTGGTGATTCAAGAAAACGACAAACTGGTGGGATTGGTATGCCCCGACATGGAAGAAGCTGAATCTATTGGGCTCAACAGATTGGATCTTGATGAAATCATGGAACAAAACAGGCTGCAACTGAACGAGGATTTACCTGCCTATAGCAAGCTTAGTGCCATCAGATTACATGATGAAGAGTTTGAAAAAACGCCGAAGCAGAGCATCAAAAGATATCTTTATCAGAACGCACATGAGGCATAGAGGCGTTTTTCAGCCTTGCAGAATAAGAAGAAACTGAAAGTGAAAGAAAAGAGACAACCACGCTGGTGATTGTCTCTTTTTATTTAATTCAAAGCTAAAGACAAATCAATGTCTTATTCTGCTTTCCACAAACCGTGCAAATTGCAGTATTCACGTGCACAAACTTCTGTTGCACAGGTCTTGAACTCAGCCACTGGTTTGTCTGATGGTTTGAGATGTTTGCGAAGGACTTCGGTCGGTGTAATCAGCTCAATCCACTGGATGTAGTGTTCCTCCGTCATCGGATGCTCTACCTCACCCACGGTTACACGGTAGCCACCTTCTATCTTTTCAATCACAGGAACGTGCTTTTCCGTCGCAGCGTCAACGGTGTTCTCCTTCAAAAGTTTCATAGGAGCACCACAACAAGTAAGTTCACCAGCAGCCTCATTCACCACTTCAACCATGTTACCACACTTTTCACATTTGTAAATCTCGTTTCTTTTTGTCATAATCTTAGTATTCTATAATGTTGATATGACAAAGATACAGAAAATAAAAGAATGATACAACAATTTCAATGTGAAAAAAATACAAATTACACATCT
This sequence comes from uncultured Prevotella sp., assembly GCA_934120735.1. Taxonomy (GTDB): domain Bacteria; phylum Bacteroidota; class Bacteroidia; order Bacteroidales; family Bacteroidaceae; genus Prevotella. Next base: position 5,119 of record CAKOVA010000017.1, on the reverse strand, counting down.
TCTTTTATCTTGCCCCAATGCTTCTACCCTCTTTCCTTTTCCCTTCGGAAAAATACGCACAACGACTGTTTGTTCTTGCTATGATACCACGACTAATTGAGCAAAACGATAACCCTGTCCGTGATAACAACACTAAAACAAAGATATGCCTCAAGCCACAAAGTCCAAGAAATGTACGATTTTTTAACCGTTTTTTGCCCTTAAAACGCCCCATGAAAACATTCATTCTAGCAAAAAACGATAGGCAGAGAGGAAGCAAATTAACGAGATTTGATAGGATGAAACTGGATGCTGACAGCAAAAAGCAATGCTTTTATTGCACTACAAGCATCACTTTACCTGTTAATAGATAGGCGATTGACTCACAAGAGCATGCATATTAAAGCCCAAAAGCTATGCTTTTGGCAGGAAAGATGATGAAAAAGATGGGCGAAAGAGTACGATATTCGGGTAACGAATTGTATTATAGGTACATACGAAATCTGCTTATATTTGGCTTATTTGCGATAACAGATAGATCCTACTTGCAAATAAGCCAAGCACAGAGAAGTTGGTTGTCAAGAAAATTCATCATCTATCAGACACGAATCCAGTACCCACACAGGTTTGTATGCTTAATGGTAATGAGGTGTAACACGGTGAAAGGCTACGCGGCTGGATGACAAAAAGCAAAAGAACGGTTTACGTCTTTCAAGCCTTTAGGCCCAACAAAGAATTTTTAGCACAGCAACAAGAACTCTTATCTTACATTCTTTTAAAATGTAACGGCAAGCTGTACAGCCTTCTAAACAGGCGTGTCTTCGGGACGTTCAGTAAAGATATCGTCGGCCGAGCTGATCTCATCAAGGTCGAACCACTGACTCATCTTTGCCTTGGCCTTTTGCTTGACCTCGTCAGAAACCTCACCCCAAACCTTATGGAGTACGTAAATCAATACCGCCAAGTCGTCACTGAGGCCTGCGATAGGGATGGCATCTGGCACCACGTCAAGTGGACTGATGAGATAGCCCAACGCTCCAATGATGATGGCTTTATCCCTAACCGACACCTTGTCGTTCTCTAAGGTGTAATAAAGAATGAGTGCGGCATAGACAAGCTTTGCACCCGCACGCTTTGCAATGCGTGATATTTTCTCGACAAAACCAGAGTTAGAGAACTTGTCTTTATACTTCATAAAATCTGGCAAATTCATTTCCATACGTTAATCCTTTCTACTATTATAATGATGAAGCAGATTAAACTCAACAATCATTTAGTTTATAATTGGCTGGTAAGATACCAATACCTAATTAAATAACGGGTATTTTCACGCATTATTATTTGTTTGCATGACTTCTTGGGGGAACAACGCCCTGATTGGAACATCTCGTAGCTGATCCAAATAGGTCTTACGTAAGTCAAACAGATGCTTCCAATCCGTTGAAGTGAGTTGCTCGTGCAAATCAAGTTGCATGTCCCACCGCCCCAATGCTTCCAATCTATCAACCATGTCGCCTACCGTTATATGATCCAACGTCTGTGCGGGCTGGTAGATTAAGTCGCCATCATGATCTTCATGGCAAACACTCGAATTGATGAGATTCACCTCTGTCAAATTGTACAACAAGTCGTTGGTGACGCGAATCGGGATATTTGTTTCCAATTTTAATTCAAGAGCGGTATAAGGTTTCTTCCCCTCAACGAATCGGTTGCATATCTTGCTGAGTAGCACGGCACTCATCAAGAGCCGATAGCGATGACTGATTTCATTTGGATTGGCCATAAAGGCTAAATCTTCCAAGTTCTGATTGGTGTAGCACAATTGTGCGCCAAACAAGCAAATGGTCCACGATATCTGCACCCAGAGCATGAACAATGGCAGTGCGGCAAACGATCCGTAAATGGCATTGTAACTGGACAGCAGCATCTGGCCATGGATATAGAACAACTGAAGCACCTGCATGGCCACGCCGGCGAGGATGCCAGGCACGATGGCTGCGGTAATCTTGACCTTGGTGTTGGGCATGAAGATATACAAACCTATGAACACGCACGACATGATGACAAAAGGCATCACCTTCAACCCTATCTGCAACATGGGTGCTAGCAGCATATAGCCTTGCGCACGATCGACGAATGCGGTCATGAAGATGGAGATACCAGAAATCAAGACAATCAAGATGGGCATTAAAAAGACCATGGCAAGATAGTCGGTGACGGTACGGAACAGCGTGCGTTCGTGCTTCACCTGCCAAATGTTGTTGAAAGTTTGCTCAATCGTTCGCGTTAACCGAAGCACCGTCCACAGCATGAAGAGTAAGCCAACGCCAAGGATAACGCCACTCTGTGTGTGCACCAAATACGAATTAACAAAGCCAATAATAATCTCAGCTGCCTGCGACTGCCCTGACAAGGCATTGCGGAACCACTGTTCAATGTACTTAGAAAAACCAAAACCTCGCGCCACCGCAAACACTACCGCACAGATGGGAACAATGGCCAACAACGTAGAATAAGTTAGTGCGGCAGCTAAATCGCCCGTTCCCTTGGTGAGGAAGAACTTGACAGCTAACGATAGTTTTTTGACGATGCTAATGAGCAGATATTGCAAAGGCGACACGTCTTTGGGTGTAATGCGCCAAATATCTACTGTCAGGAAACGCTGAACTTGCTGTATATACTTGTTCATAGGTTGTACTTCATTACAAGACAAAGCTCTAATGTCTTGTCTTGGTGATGCTATTTGATTTCATAAAAATAAGAAGTGTTCCTATAAGCCGGGTTCTGTAACCAACGATGTTGGCGCTCTGCCATTTATCTACTTTGGAAGTCGCCCTCCAACTCTAGCATTCTACCCTCCATTGTACGCGAACGTTTAGGCGGACAACCTTCAAACAATGGTATACGCGAACTTGCAACCTCCAGATGGTACAGCCTGATGATCACCCATCAGCTGGTGGTCTCTTACACCACCTTCTCACCCTTACCCTTGCGGGCGGTTATTCTCTTCTACCGACACCTACTGTCACCAATAGCTTCTAGTTTCAGAAGTGGAGCGTCCTGTGTTGCCCGGACTTTCCTCTCGCATCCAAAAGATACCAGCGGCAGAGCCGGAACACTTACTTATGAGCGCAAAGATAGTAAAAAATAAAGAGATGAAGAGTGGAAACAAATAGTTTTTACTTCTAGGCCATTGAAGTACAAAGAGGAAGCACACCAATAGAAAACAATTATACACAAGCGTCCAAACGTCTGACATGGTCATCGTTTAATCGTTTGGACGAACCTAAATCTTTGAGGATAATTGAAAAACACAGGCCCTGGAATCTTCAATATTTGTAAAAACGCATGACAATGACTTAAGAGCCGTTAATGTGTTAAAACAAATTGTTAAATTGGAATAAAGAAACTGGACAAAATGGCAGATTAACGTTTTTTGCGCTTAAATTTGCATCAGTTATAAACAAATGACAAAATGTTGCTTGCCAGTTATCAGGCAGAACATTCTCGATGAAAGAAATAAAGAACAATTAAATCATATTTAAATGAAAAAGTATTCTAACTATTTGCTAACAGCAATGTGCCTCATCGCACTTGCTTTTTCTGCCGGCTCGTTTGTTAAGGTGAACGCAGCTGGTGATCAAGTTCCCGCTGCAGGACAACCAGTAGACTTAACTTATGCTGCTGATAAAGCGTTGCCGGCAGTGGTTCACATCAAATATGTACAGAACTCGAAGACCAGAACCGTGGAGGTACCTAGCAATCCATTCTCTGATTTCTTTGGCTTCCCATTCGATTTCTTTGGACAAGGACAAGGTGGAACACAAAAGCGACAAATGCAAACTCCACCGAAGAGAGCAACAGGTTCAGGTGTTTTGATTTCTGATGACGGATACATCGTCACAAATAACCACGTGGTTGAGGGTGCTGACGAACTAACTGTCACATTGACAGATAACAGAGAATTCTCAGCAAGAGTGATTGGTACCGACAAAACTACCGATCTGGCACTCATCAAAATCGAAGGAAGCAAGCTTCCTACCCTTCCCATTGGCGACTCTGATAAACTGAAAATTGGCGAATGGGTCATTGCCGTTGGCAACCCATTTGGACTAAACAATACAGTAACGGCTGGAATTGTCAGTGCAAAAGCTAGATCTTTGTACGCCAATGGCGTGGAAAGCTTTATCCAAACCGACGCTGCCATCAACGCAGGCAACTCGGGTGGTGCTTTGGTTAACGCACAAGGAGAGCTGGTAGGCATCAATGCCATGCTGTATTCTCAAACGGGTTCGTATGCCGGTTATGGATTCGCCATTCCGACAAGCATCATGAACAAAGTGGTGAGCGACCTCAAGAAATTTGGTACAGTGCAGCGTGCAATGCTCGGAATTCAAGGGCAAGACGTGCTGAACTACATCAACGTGCAAAAAGACCAGGATAAAGATGTGGATCTGGGAACCAACTCTGGCGTATACGTTGCCAAGGTTGAGAGCGAAGGAGCGGGTGCTGAAGCTGGACTGCAAGAAGGCGACGTCATCACCAATCTGGATGGCAAAAAGATTAACAAGATGGCCGAGTTGCAGGAAATTATCTACAGCAAGCGTCCAGGCGAGAAGATAACCATTACTTATCTGCACAACAAGATAAAGAACACCAAGACCGTTACGCTGAAAAATGCACAGGGCAACACAAGCGTTGTCAAGGTGGCAGACCTTGATGTGCTTGGAGGCAACTTCAGAGAAATAACCTCAGCACAGAAGCAACAGATGCGTACGAGCTACGGCTTGGAAGTGATTAAAATTAACAATGGGGCACTAAAAGAGGCTGGCATCTCGAAGGGTTTCATCATTCTGGAGGTGAATGACATGCCTATGAAGACGCTAGACGACTTACAAACAGCTGTCAAAAAGGCATCAACAAGTAAAGATCCCGTACTTTACATCAAGGGCATCTGGCCATCTGGCAAGAGAGATTACTTTGCTGTGACGGTCAATCGATAAGCTTTTAAACAAAGTTAAGTATCTCCCAAAAGAGATATTAGTTAAGAAGAGAATGCAAGTTTCGTAAGCATCCAACTTTAGCCGCCTTTGTGTGGGCTTCCAGCTTTACTACCTTTGCCCGAAAAACTTTATGTTTG